>JAJGAH010000056.1 GCA_020844525.1 Eubacterium sp. | reverse complement strand
GGAGTCTGCCGTTTCCTCTTCCAGCTCAGAGGCAGGAAGTTCAGCCGTCGCAACGGCGACACCGACTCCGACACCCGAGGCATCGCAGACAATGATCAGTATTCGTGGTGATATCCTTGATGAGGATGATTCTACAGATACCAGCTATCCGGATTATCTGCAGAAGCTTCTGCAGGATAATGGATACAGTAATTATACTGTAGAGAATAATACCTGGGATAATTCCGGCACACTTTCCCAGATGGCGCTTGCGGGTGTAAGCATGGATGATATCAATACCTATATCACTGCCCATGAAAATAACGCAAACGGCGCGGAACTGGATGCTACGGAATATGTCGTAAGAGACGATCTTGATCAGTACAAGAAGGACCGTGACGACCTGAATGCGATTCCGGTCATCTGTATGGGATATTATGGCGGATGGAATAATGATCCCAACGAGCTTGCGGAGCAGATCCAGAAGGTTCTGAATACCTATGATCAGAAAGATAATTATGTTGTGGTCGGCATGTATCCATATAACAATGTGGACCAGACGGCATATGATCAGGCTATGACAGATGCCTTCGGCGACCACTATCTGGCACTGACATCTGATATTCTGGACCAGCCTGCATTTGATGATGCCGGCCATCAGGAGATTGCAAACGCCATTTATCAGAAGCTGAACAGCCTGGGATATCTGAAGACAGCATCCACATCAGCGTCGGCGGAAAGCAATTCGGAATCGGCATCAGTGTCTGTAGCCAGCAACTAAGGTGCGACTGCGATTGTATTGGACAGATACAGCAGGGGTTCCTGCTACACAGAGAAGTATGTATTGAGATGTTGTCATTCACTATAATCTTGTGAATGACAACATCTTCAGTGTGAACAGATCTCTTGAAGATTCCCATGGTTATAGATGTTTTGACTTGTCATTTCTGTGGCAATAAATATTTTGAAGATTTCAGCCGAAATAAATGTTTTTGAGATTGACAGGCCGTGTAATACGTGGTATTCTGATCAAGTTGAAAAGAAAGAAGAGGTTCCACTCTCACCTGATCACGGAAGCGTGTCCCGGGTTCATATTACATAGAAGAGCACAAAGCAGAAGTTTTGTGTTAGTCTGTTGTATGGAGTGGATAGCCGTTTGGTTATTCACTTTTTTCTTTTCTAAGGAAAATCAAGGTGCAGATGGTTCCGGGCATTCGGAAATGACTTAAATGACTGCATCGCGAATTTCCGGACAAAACGGTATAATCTCATGAAGGAGGGTAAGGAAATTAATAACGAGACGATGATCAACGAGCGGATCCGTGACCGTGAGGTTCGCCTGATCGGTGAAAACGGGGAACAGTTAGGCATTATGTCTTCCAGAGAGGCTTTTCAGAAAGCTCAGGACGCAGGACTGGATCTTGTGAAGGTTGCCCCCATGGCAAAGCCGCCGGTATGTAAGATTGTAGATTACGGTAAATATCGCTATGAGCAGGCACGCCGTGAGAAGGAAGCCCGCAAAAAACAGCATATTGTAGATATCAAGGAAATCCGTATGTCCCCGAATATCGACGCAAACGATCTGAACACAAAGGTTGGTGCAGCTCGCAAGTTCCTTACGAAAGGTGACAAGGTAAAGGTCACGATTCGGTTCAGAGGCCGTGAGATGGCGCATATGAATGCAAGCAGACCTGTCCTTGACGGTTTTGCAAAGCAGCTGGAGGATATTGCAGTTCTCGAGAAGCCGGCCAAGATCGAAGGACGTAACATGAGCATTGTACTGGGACAGAAAAGGAAATAATTACAAGGAGGAATTTTAAAATGCCAAAGATGAAGACTCGCCGTGCAGCGGCAAAACGTTTTGAAGTTACAGGAACCGGAAAGATTGTAAGACACAAGGCTTACAAGAGTCACATCCTGACCAAGAAAACCACAAAGAGAAAGAGAAATCTGAGAAAAGCAGCTGTTCTGGATGCAACAAATGTTCGCCAGATGAAGAGATGCCTGCCTTACATGTAATTTTGCAGGCGGTTCGATATTTTTTGTACAGTATCATTTAGATCTGGTTGACCTGGTTAAGGAGGATAATTAAAAATGGCAAGAATTAAAGGCGGCTTAAACGCCAAGAAAAAACATAACAGAGTATTAAAGCTGGCTAAGGGTTACAGAGGAGCAAGAAGCAAGCAGTATCGTGTGGCAAAACAGTCCGTAATGCGTGCCCTTACTTCTTCTTATGCAGGACGTAAGCAGAGAAAGCGTCAGTTCCGTCAGCTCTGGATTGCACGTATCAATGCTGCAGCCAGATTAAATGGACTTTCCTACAGCAAGTTCATGTATGGACTGAAGAAATCCGGTATTGATCTGAACCGTAAGGTACTGGCTGATATGGCAGTTACCGATAAGGAGGGATTTGCGAAGCTGGCTGAGGCTGCAAAGAGCGCTCAGTAAGTGTCTCTCCTTTCACCTGGCTTTTCATAATCTCAATATTTTATATAATGCTTCAAAAATAAATAATACTTCAAAAACAGGTGCAGACCGTGAAAGATTCACAGCCTGCACCTGTTTTATGCTTGGGATCTTACAATCTAAGATCTGCTTTCAATTTTCTTTTGTCCTGCTTTTCATCTATGCCAGATCTGCTTCACATTGTCAAGCCTGCTGCTCATTCCCCTGAGCAGCAGATCTGTCAGAGTAATGGCGGTCATGGACTCGACAACGACAACGGCTCTCGGTGCAACAATCGGATCATGTCTGCCATGTATTTCTATCTCGACTTTTTCACCACCGCGTGTGACCGTCTGCTGTGGGCGGGCAATAGAAGGTGTTGGCTTGCTGGCGCATCGGATGACAATATCTGATCCATCGCTGATGCCGCCCAGAATGCCGCCGGCATGGTTTGTTTTTTTTGTTATCTTTCCGTTCGCATCAATGGTAAATGCATCATTATTCTCTGCACCGGTTGTCTCTACGACACGGAAGCCGTCTCCGATCTCTACACCCTTTATCGTGCCGATTGAAAACATTGCCTTTGCAAGCTCTGCATCCAGCTTGTCAAATACCGGTTCGCCGGCACCAGCGGGCATACCCTTTACAATGCATTCAATCATGGCTCCGGATGAATTTTTTTCTGCCATGCATGATTCAAGATATGCAGCTGCCTTCTGGGCAGCCCCGGCGTCCGGCATGTACAGACGGTTTCTGAAAATCTCCTGTGCATCAAAGCTCTGAATGGCTATCGGGCCGATCTGTCTTATATAGGTTGTGATGGAAATACCGAGCTTCTTCAGAAGGAGAGATGCGATTGCCCCGGCTGCGACTCTCCCAATTGTCTCCCGGCCGGAGGACCGGCCGCCGCCGCGGTAATCACGGAAACCGTACTTCTGGTCGAAGCCATAATCTGCATGACCAGGACGGTACTTGTCCATAATTGCGCTGTAGTCCCTGGAATGCTGGTCTGTATTGTGTACCATCATAGAGATCGGTGTGCCGGTCGTCCGTCCCTCAAAGGTGCCGGAGAGAATTTCGATCTGATCAGATTCTGCCCGTTTGGTTGTATATCTGCTCTGTCCGGGTTTTCTACGGTCCATAAAGGGCTGAATATCCTCTTCTGTCAGAGGAAGGCCGGCGGGACATCCGTCGACAACAACACCAATTGCTTTTCCATGGGATTCTCCCCAGGTAGTGACACGGAAAAGTGTTCCATAAGTTGATCCTGCCATATATTTTCTCCTGTTTCATAACTATATATCATTCCCAATAAAATAATGAGAAAAAATTTATTGGAAACCTGCATCTGCACATTCACTTTACCACGATGAATTTTTGGTTGCAATCCTAAGGATGGCTGATGGATACAGATATCGCATGTGATATTTTGCGTATTTCTATGCAAAAACAGAAAAAAGAGAGTCCAACTCAGGACTCTCTTTTTCTGTAATTGTCTGACGGAATGTACAGATATACATATTCCGTGTTCAAAGCATTTGATTACTGACCATTTGCTGCAAGTAAACCAACTGCAGTGCCAAAGTAAGTGATGGTCTGATCTGCGTCCAGGTACTCAGCGGTGTAAGTCGTGCCATTCTGATCATAGAAAGCTGCAGAACCGTCATCTCCCTCAACGCAGCCAATGCTGAAGGTGTTGCCGGTATATACATCTGTTCCGTCAAGTACAGTCCAGGTGATTCCGTCATCTCCGGATTCTTTCTGGGTAGCTGTGTACTGACCGCAGAGAACGTCTCCGGTGCCGTCTGTGTCGACTGTAATCAGCGCCACATAATTATTGCTATCCGGTCCCTGGAATAAAGCGAAGACCAGTTCATTCCCGCTGTCATCCTTCGCGTACAGACCGGTCTGAATCATGTCTGCAGTTACATCTCCAAGAGAGAAGGTGCCATCTGAGGAAGTGCTTGCTGTGTCTACGGAAGCGCTTGCTGAAGCTACGGAATCACTGGAAACATCTTCATAGCTGCTGGAATCTGCATAACTGCTGGAATCTGCAGAGCTGCTGGCATCCTCTGTATAGCTGCTGGAGCTGCTTGCAGAAGCGCTGGAAGCATCACTGCCTGATCCGCATCCGGCAAGGATGGAGCAGGACAGTACACCGGTAACAAGAATAGCGACAAGTTTGTTTTTCATTATCATTTTCCTCCTGATATTGCGGGATTATTCCCAAATTTAAAATTTTTTGTGCTGCAGGACAACTGGCTCTATGAATGACGTGAAGTATAAGTTTTCTCATTCTCCTGTATCAGGGTAATGAGGTGTTGTCTGCAACAACTTTAAGCATATTATGCATGAAGTGTGATTTGTAAAAAAGTACAGCTTTTCGACTATTTATTACATAATTGGCACTTGACAAATGCAAAATATTCGTTCCATTCAGGCTTTTTTATTTTCTATTGATTCATGAAAGAATGGAAGGCCGAGATGCTGCATGTGACTGTACTGGGGACAGGGGAGCAGAAAATATCTGAAAAAGTGCATTTTCGAAAGCATTATTAGGTAGAAAGTAGGGAAAAATTCCATGAGCAGAGATTGATATCCAGGAATAATGGAGAGAAGACAAAGTCAGATGATGCTTGCGGGGTGAAACAAGGTGAGGGGTATATTACATGACGCTTGTATTTGCAAAGTGAGCAATACAAAAATAAGCAATACAAAAAGATGAAGAGATACAAAACAGGTGACATGGAAATAAATGCATGGCAGACGACATGGGAACAGAAAAAACAACAAATAGTTAAAGTAAAAACTATATTATACTGTATGGCTATCATATAATCAAGCACCATTTTTTCCAGGCAATCCCGTTTTTCTGTACTACAAAGACAAAGGTGACTCTGACATAATGAGATCGTACCAAAGAGACAGGAACGCAGCAGCAGAGAAATCACTCTTCAGGAACAGAATGAGGCGTTCAGAATATGATCTTAATAATTGTATGAGGAGGTTACAAAATGCTTGGAGTAAAAATCAAAACAGTCAAGACGAAGAACGAGTACACAATTGAGGAGTTCTATGATGCGATCAAGGACAAAAGCTTCTCAGCAGGAGCACCAGCACTGACAAAGCATGGATTCAGCACCATCGTTACATTCCCGCCGCTGGATCGCAGAAACCAGATCTGGATCATCCCGGTCGTAGGAGTTGGGAAAAGCAAAACGAACAAATTCCAGCTCTCCAAACAGGAAATTGCCGGCGCAGGCAATGCTGTCGTAAATACAGCTTTAAATGATCTCACTGGAGGACTGCTCAATATGAGAGGTGTTTTCAGCAAGAATACGAAGACAGCTGAGAAACTGATTGACATCACAGTTGAAGAGCTGAATGCATTAGGTCTTTAATTGAAGATTAAGGCAAATACAAAAAAGTATCCAATAAAATCCAATAAGATAAGTTAAAATAAAAGGAGACAAATTATGAATCAGAACGCACCTGCACATGGAAAAGCGATTGCAAGTTTAGTTGTTAGTATCGTTGGTTTTATTTTCTGCTTCTTCGGATATTCCGCTATTGTATCTATTATTCTTGGAATCGTTGGCATGGTTCTTTCAAAGAATGCAAAGAAGGAAGGTAACGATGAGGGTATCCGCAAGGCCGGCTTTATTATTTCTATCATCACGGTGATCGCCGGAATCATCGGTATTATTGTAGCAGCATTTATTGTAGGTGCTGTGGTAAGCGGAATTGGCGCTGTAAGCACCAGCATGTAAGGATAAGCAGACAGGCTTGACTGTCTGCGTGAATATCAGTTTTGGAAAGGAACGGTTGACAGCATGGAGCAGCTTCGGGTAGGCATATGTGAAGACGATAAGGAATCGCGTGTCCGGCTTCTGGGTATGGTAACGGAATCTGCGGAAAAGATTACGACAGAGGCATTTGAAAGCGCAGAGGATCTACTGGATCATTTTTATCCTGGGAAGTTCGATCTTCTGATTCTTGACATTTATATGGATAAGATGACAGGGATCGATGCCCTGGAGCAGATTCGAAAGAAGGATACACGCGTGATCGCGGCTATTGCCACAACCAGCCAGGATTTTGCACTGGAATCTTATCGTCTTCGTGCCGCCCGCTATCTTGAAAAACCCGTCAAGGAGGAAGATATCAGAGACCTTATTCAGGATGTGATCCGCAAGAAGGAATCGGAGCCTCATTTTGAGGGTGAATCAGGAGGAGAGAGAATAAGGGTTCCCTTCGACTGTATCCTCTTTGCGGAGCAGAGAGGGAAAAGCATCTGTCTTCATATGGATGATGGACAGGAGCTGGTCTTTCGTGGAAGACTGGATGACGAGATGGGGAAATTTCCAGAGAAGTATTTTTTCCG
The DNA here is from genome assembly GCA_020844525.1 of Eubacterium sp. Classification (GTDB taxonomy): domain Bacteria; phylum Bacillota; class Clostridia; order Lachnospirales; family Lachnospiraceae; genus Bilifractor. The sequence goes on along the minus strand of JAJGAH010000056.1, from coordinate 3,050 downwards.
TTGTCACAAGAGCTTTCTGGTCAACCTCTCCAAGATCTGCGGTATCGACCGGGAACTGCTGACCTTTGTGATGCAGGACGGCGAACAGGTTCATATCCACCGGCAGGGATTTTTCGCAGCTAAAAGAGCATATGAACATTATCTTTTTTCCATCGCTGAAGGATGGAAGGATGAGGGACAGGGGGCGGACGAATAGACGGATGCCGGGAGGTAGTTATGAAAAAAGTGTTGAAAAAGGTTTGGCAGGCAATCTGTATCCTCTGGGAGAATGTTGTGATCAGCCTGAAAATGCTTTTTTACGTCCTGGTTATCATCTTTTTTCTGTTCGGTATCATTGCACTTTTTTCAGGAGGCCCTGAACTTGGCATTGTCCTGATTGTTGTGAATTTTTTTCTGTTTATACTTCTGCGCAAGCTGGAACACATGTCAGATCAGAAATTCGAGAAAGAGTTTGAGGAGCTTACGCGAAGAAACCGAGAGGAGTCGGGTCCGCAGGAACCGCAGTACGAGGAGAAAAATGACCATGAAACATAGACAACTTGCACTGCTCATGACGGCTGTTCTTGTGACTGGTACGGTTCTGGGCGGCTGCGGTGACAGCAATACAAGAAGCACAGAAAACAGCGCAGATGGACCGGACCGGGATGTGGTATCCGATTCTCAGAATACATCCCTGTCGAGCGTATCGTATACGCCCGGGGAATCCGGAAGTGATGAGCCGGGGTGGACACTGCTTGTCTATCTGTGTGGTTCCGATCTTGAAAGTGATGGTGGCATGGCAACGCTGAACCTGGAGGAGATGTGCAGTGCGTCACTTCCGGACAATGTCAATGTCATCGTTGAAACCGGAGGGACTTCATCCTGGCAGAATGATGTCGTCGATGCAGATGTGCTTGGGCGCTACAGGATCACAGATGGAGATCTGGAAGAAGTGGGATCGGTTGATTCTGCTTCGATGGGAGATCCGGCGACTTTGTCAGATTTTATACAGTGGGGTGTCTCTGAATATCCAAGTGCCCACTATGGGCTGGTTCTCTGGGACCATGGCGGCGGTAATGCAGATGGCGTTTGTTACGATGAACTTTACGACAGCGACAATCTCACGATGCCTGAGTTACAGGAGGCAGTGAGTGGTTCTCCATGTACCTTTGATATGATCGGGTTCGATGCCTGCCTGATGGCCAGCATGGAAACAGCAAAGGCTCTGAACGGCGCAGGTTATTATCTTGTCGCGTCAGAAGAGACAGAGCCAGGCGAAGGATGGGATTATACAACGGTACTGGATGCTTTGGGTGAGAATCCTTCTATGAAGGGCGATACACTTGGAAAAGTGATCTGTGATTCCTTCATGGATAAATGCGACAGTCAGGGCGTCGCAGATGAGGCTACACTTTCTGTCGTCGATCTTACAGCAATCAGCAGTCTTGACAGCGAATTTGACAGCTATACAAGCGGAATGGCACTTGCTGCGGAGAATGTTCAGACACTGAACGGGGTGGCGTCAGGTGCTGACAGGGCTGAATCGTATGGCGGCAATACGCCTTCTGAAGGCTACTGCAATATGGTTGATGTAGTGGATCTTGTACAAAATACGCAGGATTATGTAGAGAGCGATGGCACAGGTCTGCTTCAGGCAATAGACCGCGCGGTAGTCTATGAAACACATGGATCCGGGAGAGAAAACTCTAATGGGATTTCTGTATTTTATCCGATCAGTGTTTCATCGGAGGAAGTAGAAGCCTATGCCGGCATATCGGACGATGCGCCATATCTGCAGTATATTGCAGCGGTGACGGACAATTATGACAGTATGGACTGGTCAGAGATCTGGTCATCCTATGATTCAGATCAGGAAGACACCGGGACAGTTTCCGGTTCGTCCGTGGAAAGTACCAGCGGCGTTTCAGAAGCTATACAAAGCCAGCTCGCTGATCTTGCACCGGTGACAGGCAGTGATTTTGATGTGCAGTTCGAACAGAGTCTGGACGATGACGGTTATCTGAATTTATCCATCACATCTGATCTGGATGCGGTCAAATCCGTACACTTCCTTCTCTGGTATGAGACAGACGGCTCAGAGGACGCTGATGCGACGGAATATGTATATCTTGGCGAAGACAATGATATCGAAGCCGACTGGGACAAGGGTACATTTAAAGATAACTTCTTTGGCAGCTGGATGACCATCGGAGGAGAATATATCAGCGCAGAGCTGATAGAAGAGACAGACAATTATAACCTCTATTCTATTCCGGCAGAGGTGAACGGGGAGGAAACCAACCTTCGCGCAATTTACGATTTCAACAAGGAAGAATACAGAGTACTTGGTATCTATGACGGAATGGATACAGGTTCAGACACTAACGCTTTTATGACAAGCCGTGGTATCCGTCCGCTGGAAGAGGGGGATGAAGTGGCATTCCTGCTTCCAACCTATGAGGCGGATACGGATGAAAACATCTGGTATACAACGGATACCGTTACATGGTCTGATGATGTTGTTATGGAGGATGAGGATCTCGGAGACGGATTCTTCCTGTATATGTATGAAATAACAGATATTTTTGGCAATACCTATGATTCCGATCCTGTTGAAATGCAGGCTGAGGGCGACAGTATTATTCCTTATCAGGCATCATAATAGCCGTATGCATGGTCTGAGAAGCCTGAGAGGTATGAGCTAATATAATGCATATGATCACAAGCATATGCTGTTATATAGATAGATTTTTGGGTTTTTATTTATTTTTACTCAAGGTTATTTATTTTGAATTGAACATTCCAGAAAAGGAGGAAAAGAAATGAACTTAGAATTAGTTGGAGATGCTGGATCACAGCTGGCGAAAATTCACCTCGGAAGCGGTGAGGTTGCCAAGATTGAAAATGGTGCCATGGTATACATGCAGGATGTAAAGCTGGAGGGAAAACTGAACAGCAGCAAGAAGGGCCTGGGTGGTCTTCTTGGCGCAATTGGAAGAAGTCTTGTCAGCAATGAGAGCATGTTTATTACACAGGTTGTTGGTACAGCTCCGGAAGGTGTTGTAGCGATT
>JAJGAH010000055.1 GCA_020844525.1 Eubacterium sp. | reverse complement strand
CCTTGATGTCATGTATTGGAATTGCGCCATAAATTCTGCTGTCGTCTTTCTCTGTTCGGTAGTCGCCGAGAATGAAGACGCTGTCTTCCGGAACCTCGTATGGATAAGTGAGGGAACCCGGATCGTCGGTGGAAAAAAGTACCTCTTCGCCGCTCTCCGTAATTCCGTTCACTTCTACACTTCCGTTTCCACTGATATTCACCGTGTTGCCACCCAGCGTCAGGATGCGTCCGAAATGCATCGATCCATCTGCCTCATAAAGGACCACATCGCCGGAGCAGTAAGAACTCTCCAGCCGGAACCCGAGTGCCAGATCACCATCCTTTAATGATGGGAACATCTCTGTTCCGCTGACCCGCTTCAGGAACAATACCTGTGTAAACAGTACCGCCAAAATGGCAATGAATACTCCGGCGCGGATCAGCAGACTTACATACCCTTTCCAGAGCGGCTGCTGTTTTGGCGGTGGTTTCTTGTTACTTGTCTTTATCTTCTCCTCATGTAAAGATGTCTCCTCCCCTGTCTTTTTCATGGCTTAGGTCTCCTGCTCCGTTTCCGTCTTCTGAACCAGAAGGTCCCGGCAAGAAGAGCGCCAAGCAATATGACTGTTCCTATATAAACGGCGTTGTGCGCCGGAGAAATGCCAGTCTCTGGGATCGGATATTGCTGATTTCTTATGCTAAAATTCGCGGCAGTCGCGGAATCCGGCGCAATGACTTTATTTGGGTCAGACGGCTGTGTTCCATCAGTACCTTCCGGATATTTGACGATATACCCATTGCCCTCCTTGTTGTAAAGGATCCTGCCATCTTTGATTGGATCTCCCTGTCCATCCAGCTCATATACATAGTAGACGTCTCCGACATTGAGGTCCTTGAATGTGGCCGAGTCTACGGTTTCTGTCTTTCCATTCTCCGTCAACTGATAGGACGAGGCCTTACCGCCAGAATATGTGATGGTCAGTGTTTCCACCAATCTGTCATCTTCGTTGTAAAGGCCGAAGGAAAAAGTACCATCCGGCGGTGCCAGTTTATTTCCATCTTTATCTAGTGCATTTCCATCTTTATCAAGGAAGCTCTTATCAATATTCAGAGAAGCCTTCTGGTTGTATGCCGTATACGTGTAGGTGCTTCCCTTGTAGTTAACCGTGACACCCTGGTCCGCCCAGGCAGATACTTCCGTCGCGTTATGGGTATAAGTAGCATCAACGGTGCTTCCCCACTCCGTGGACTCATTCGGATAGGCTCCACTCTTATCCGCTCTCGCCATGGCGATAAATATCGGCGTATCATCTTTCACATACCCGGATGGAGCCCCAGTCTCCACAATCGCATAGATTGTATTGTATTGAAGCTTAGTCGTGCCATTTCCGAAGGTGAGCTTCCCATCACTCCCGGTTGTCAACGTCTCGATCGGATCCTCAGTTGTCTTCGTCCATGTTACCGTCTTTTTTCCACTGCTATCTGTGCTGGTCTTGATGTTTTCAACCTGATAGATAGCAAATTTTGCGCCGGAAAGCTTTTTGGTCACATTATTCTGATCAGCTTTGACCAGACTGATAACCGGATTATTGGAAAAACCAATAGAAGCATCGACCGAATAGCTGACAGTATTTTCAACGGTACTTTTTTTGTCTTCCTCAATACCATACCAATGCGCTGTATTTGTGTATTTTACAGGTGTTCCCGGCGATGCATCAATCGAGGTGTTATATGTGATCGTAAGCTTCTGTGCATCTGGAACAATCAATGTCATGACTGTCTTTTTACTACTCGTATCTTTTGTCAGACTTAGCTTCCACAGATCAGAATCGATATCTTTTCCATTGCTGTCCTTCACCTTAACGGACGCAGGATCCACTGTCATAGATCCTGTCAACTCGTCGACAAGCGTCAGCGTGTCCGCATTTTTCATAAGGTCAAGGCCAAGCGGATTAACAGTCAGGGTAAACGGGACATTTCCATTACTCACATCCCCGGCAGATTTATCAATCGTGTGCGTTTTTACTGTGGTATCAACACTGCTGGTGGAAACCAGAGTATCATCTGTTGTGTAAACATTCATGGTGTTTGTGTATGTTTTTGACTGACCCATGATTGTACTTGAATCAGTCACACGCATGACAATCTGTACCTGGAGATCTTTCTGGTCTTTCTGACCTATCGTCCCTTTCTTAAGATTTCCGGCCTGGAAGACAATTCTCCTGCTTGATGCATCATAATAGGCATATGCGCTATTCTTATAATTGCTTTTATCAATAGCAGTATCCTTCAGGCCTATATCCGTCCAGTCTCCCGAACCGAGTGCTTCGCTGTCAAGTGCCGGCATCGTAGGAGCATTTTCATTACTGCGTATGCCTTCTGGTATCCAGAAATACCGGACATACACCGGTTCCATACCATCCGGAACCACATCTTCAACTTTGAAAGTACCTGACTCATCTCCAGCGTAATTTACCACAAGTATGTAATCGACATAGGTACCGGAAGAAAGAGTCTGTGCACCATTTGAATTCGAATAAGTCTTTAAAATTCGTTTAATATTATGGTCTTTTGCAACTTCCGTATCACTCCAGTTTCCGGTTGCTGCATCATAAGTTCCATATTCTCCAAACTCTTTGAAATTAGTGCCCTGACCCAGCGTATAAATAGTCGCCGTATTGACATTATTATACGTCATGGTGGAATTACTTCTTTCCTGCAGAGCATTATTAAATGTCGTCTGCGTACGGGCACCAGTACTTGGCTTGTTCGAGGGTTCGGTCAGCAGAACAATGTACATGGTCTTTCCGTCTGGAATCGTGACATCGTTGTTAAAAGTCAGAGTCCCTGGTCCGCTCGATTCATATTTCCATGAGTAATTTGACGTACCGAGTGGCTCAAAAGAAGAATCTGCCGTCATCGACGCAAAATTGACATATTTATCTGTAAATGCACTCCAGTCGGACACCATATCGCCAAAATACACTCCGGCAATAGATGTATCTTTTGTGCGGTTTGCAGCCGTCCCAGGCACATCCCGAAGCTGAACGCCGCTCGGAACTTTTGTACCATCTACCGTGATCACCCAGTACAGCTTACCATTCGTAAATCCATCACTTGTATCCGCCGAAGCATAGTACCATCCATACTTGTGGGCAGTATAATTGGTTGTACCGATAACTGTAACGTTGGTTTTCACATTCATAGACGGAAGAACGTAGGTAGTGTTGCCCGGCCCTATAATATTGCCACTGAGTGTAAAACTGTTTCCAACCACAATTTTACTGAAGTTTCCGGATATCGGCGACGCATAATAGGTGAGCAGATATGCTCCCTTTCCAAATTCGGTGCTCAGCGAATGAGGTGAAAAATTAAAGGCCGTTTTTCCATCAATATCAAGATATACTGTTTTGTCGGGTGATTTTCCCTCCAATGCATCTGCCACAGAGGTATCTGACCCGGAAGAAACAGAAGAATCCACACCCGTCTTATAATAATCAAGTTTCAGATAGCCAGCATATTTGAGATAAGCCCCATTTGAAAGTTCATCTGCAAAAGAAGATGTAGAAACATCCCACTTACCCTGCTCATTAACGACAACACGATACTTATAGCTTCCGACAGGAATATTCTTTGTCGAAGAAGCCGTATCTTTACTCCAGGAGGTTCCATTGTAAGAATAAACATCACTGGAGACCGTCTGCTGAATATTCTCTTTCGTCGCAGTTCCTACAACTTTTCTGTCCCAGTACTGCTTATCAAAATTGGTAACCGTATTACCCGATGCCAGTTCTCTGTTACCCAGGCTGGAGGTCTCATCTGTGAAGACAGTAGCACGGTTTCCAAGTGTAACTGCTGCAGAAGAAAAAATCGGCTTCATTGTGAGCTTAACTGTTATGGTACGAGTCTCCCCAGGAGCAATATCGCCGATGTACAAGTTAAATCCTGGATACTCATTACTTCCCTTTAACATGTAATAGGGTGTATCGCTAGAACTTGTTCCTTTAGGAGGCACGCTGACTGTCGTCTTACCATCAGAAAGAGTAAAATCAGTGAAGCCAAGATCTGGCATATCGTCCGTCGGGGTGATAGCATTCCAGAGCGTAGTTTTATCAACATTTTTAGTATTCTCTGCGCCGAGGTAATCAGATATTTTCAGGTTTTTTAACGTCCAGGTGTTATCTTTGTCTGTTGTTACCGTAATTGTATATGGTATAGTAATTGTTCCATCTTCATTTTCAACGATCTCACCTGTCACTTCTTTATTAACCTTAGCCGCCGACTGCGGTGTAAAGGAAGACGTTGCAGTATCGTGCTCATAATTATTTGCGTATGGTGTTGCCGTATTTGTGATGACACCATTCCATGCGCCAGCAATCCCGACATAGTCCTTCTTTAATTTTACGGAATAATGAAGCGTCCGCACCTCATTCGCGGCCATATTGCCAATGGTCCAGAGCATGGTCCCAGGATCGGAGTCCGATTTGTCAGCAGACAGGGCCACTGTCCCATGAGTAGCAGAGCTTCCCTTATCAATAGTCTCGTAGGGCTGCGTTGTTGTGTCTCCGGACGTCTTCATCGTCACTGGAGTCGTAGAAACACCCACATAGGAATCCACAAATTTAGCGTTGGAAGTGAAGTGGTCCTTGACCATCACCTCCGGCATACGCGCATCACCTGCGGTGATAGTAAGCGTGTAATTAAGATACGCATTTCCCGCATCATCGGTGGAATATGTCGGTGAGGATTTTGCAAGCGTCAGAGAAGCAGATTGTGCATCGGAATCCGGATCAAAATTGATCACGACATCCAGGGGTCCCATCTTGACATGCTGGGTAGACTCTTTTCTCACTTTCTCCGGGTTCGGTGTGGCGTAGAAGGTCAGACTGCCGTTCTGAATGATGAAGTCTGTACCTTCCTTTTCCAGCTTTTGGGAAAGATAATCGGAATCAACGGTTAGGGTGATTCTGTTTCCGGAAACTGCTATAGTTCCGGCATTATCGCCGTTTGCGTCCTGAACAATGCCGCTGGTAACTGTCGGATTGGTCAGCACGGAATCCGCAGGGATGTCAATATACAGTTTGTTTCCATATTTGGTTTGAAGATCTGTGGCAGAGATTCCCCCGAAATACACATCCAATTTCAGACGGGTATAAGCAGAGATCTTTGTCGTGGTATCACTGTGATCTACAGTCACCCAGTCGTTGCCGCTCAGGTAAGAGAGACGGTAATCAGATAGGAAATATTTGGTATTTCCGTTGTCATCCTTGTAGCTGCTTGCCAGATTGAGACCGTCTTCCGCATTTCCAATGATGCCATCTGCAGAACTGCTGCTGGAAGACGAAGTAGTGCTGCCCGAATCTGAAAGTGCATTGACAGAAAGCGCACTCTTCGCGCCCACACTATGTGAAGCCGATGAACTATTTTCAGAAGACTCGGAAGCTGTGGAAATGGTTGCGCTATTTTCGGTATTCGGGGATTCTGATTCTGTCGTACCTGCTTCACCGGAACCGGATCCTGTAGCGGATGTGGATGCCTCAGAGTCAGCGGCGGCCGCCCTGCTTTGCTCTGCCTGACCTTCTTCGGACGCAGTACTCCCACTGTTCTCTGATCCTGTACCGGATGAAGTGCCGGTGCCCACAAGGTCCGAGCCGGTGCCACTGGTGCTCTCTGATGAAGCCTGCGCAGTGCCTGCAGCCGTAGAAGACGAAGCTGTCGCAGAATCTCCTGCGTAAATGCGAAGCGGACTGGTCAGCATACCTGCCACAAGCGCAATCACGCAGAAAACGGTTATCATTTTTCTCCATCTTGCTTTTCTCATAGTTACCTCTTTATGACATGATCCCCTGCCATCTGTTAAAATGCAGGATATTACCAAAAAATTAATTAACGATAATTATTATTAATATTTTAGGGATATCATACGACAATCTAAAAGATAATGCAAATAAATTATACATTTTATGCAATGGAACCGTTGCCGAAATGCAGAATGACACCAACTGGAAAACCCCCGAAAGAAATTCTTATCGAATATCTTTCAAGGGATCCACTATAGCTTAATATTAAACCTGACCAGCGCAAATCAGCCCCGGCAACGCCTTTTCTCGTTGCAAATGCAGTACAACCGTACATTCTGATCAGCTATTTCCGATCTTCCTTGCCAGCATCTCCGGATTGGTCGCATAGGCCAGTGCCGTGCTCCGACTGATCTTTCCTGCCTGGTACAACGCCTGCAGGCTGTTGTCCATGGATATCATGTCCTCGGTCGCGGACCCGTAGATCAGGCCGTCAATCTGGTAGATCTTGTTGTCCCGGATCATGTTCCGGATGGCAGGTGTTACAGTCATGATCTCAAAGGCCGGAACCCGGCTGCCGTCAACAGTGGGCACAAGCTGCTGGGAGATGACCGTCATCAGCACGGCCGAAAGCTCAACCGCAATCTGCCGCTGCTCCGTCGCCGGAAAAATATCAATAATCCGGTTGATCGTATTGGACGCCCCTGTTGTATGCAGGGTGGAAAAAACAAGGTGCCCGGTAATCGCCGCTGTCATCGCCACGCTCATGGTCTCATAGTCCCGCACCTCGCCGAGCAGTATCACGTCCGGGCTCTGACGGAGGGACGCACGCAGCGCCTTCAGATAACTCTCCGTATCAGAGCTGACCTCTCTCTGGCTGACAATGCTGTTCTTGTGCTTGTGCAGAAATTCAATCGGGTCCTCCAGCGTGATGATATGCGCCTTCCGCTGCTCATTAATGGCATCAATGATACAGGCAAGCGTCGTGGTCTTGCCGCTGCCCGCAGGCCCTGTGACCAGCACCATGCCGCGCCTCTGCATGCCCGTGCGGATCACACTCTCGGGAATGCAGAGCTCCTTCGGGTCAGGCAGCTGGAAGGAGATGATACGGATCACCGCTGAAAGGGAACCCCTCTGCTTGTAGGCGCTGACACGGAATCTGGAAAGTCCCTTTACAGAAAAAGAAAAATCGTCATCTCCGTCTTTTTCCAGCGGCCCGATGTCCCTGTTTCCGGCCATCTCATACATGTCACTGATAAACCGCTCTGTATCCTCCGGCTTCAGCTTTTCGCCCTCATCTGTGAGGATTTCTCCATTATGACGAAAGGTAATACTGGCGCCCGCCACAACGAATATATCGGAAGCCTGCAGCTCCACACCCCTTCTTAATACATCGATCATTTCCATTCCTCAAACGCTTCCTCTCCCGGTTGCCTGTACAGAGCATTTAGCTGTACTTCATCCCATGCTGTCATTGTGCGCGTTTACTTTCATTTATTTCATTTGCAGTTCAGGCTTGTTACAATTCTGATTGAATATGATCTGCACCACCTGATGGTTTGCAGCACATCGTAGTTAGCAACACCTGATGCATAGCAGCATCCGGTGGTTTACAGCACCCATATGATCAATCCGCAGAGACCGACGGCGGCATTACCGGTACTGTCTGCGCCGGACTCCATTCACCGGCCGACTCTACCTTCCACTGCGTAACCTCATAATATGGAGTTATGTCTCCGTCTTCTGTTTCTCTGTCCTCTGTATCCCCGTCTACTGTATCTCCGTCTTCTGCATCTACCGCCTGGACTGTCACGGAAAGTGTGGTGCTGCCGTCAATCGCCGTCTGAAAGGAGACCGTCTCCGGCAGCCCGTCACCGGTCCCACCGGCAGCCTTAAGCTTTCTGTTCAGCGCTGCAATCCGATCCTCTGCCTTATTGCAGGCCATGTAATACGCAGACTGATGTGATGCGCTCTTCCGGCTCATCGTATAGTCATCCTTTGCGGCAACCAGCGTGAGCACGGCAAAGGTAAAAATACCAAGCACCAGAAAAGTCACGAACAGCAACGATATCCCGAAAGGAAAGGGAAACGCGGATTCCTGATCTGTATTATTTTTCAGAAAGTAAAGTCTGTTGCTCTTATCCTTTATCATGCCGTTTCCTTCCTGCCTGTTACCTGTCTGTTACCTGTCTGAACCAGCCTCCGCACTGCGTATGTTGAGATCATAAAACGATGTCCCGGAGACCTTCCCGTCTTCATCCAGCGTATAAAAATGAAGCTCTGCATAGAGCATGCCGCCTTTTTCCTGCAATGCACCCGTGAGCTGGTAGGTTCCTTCTCCCTCTGCAGGCTGGAGATCGCTGTCAAAGGGAATTGTCATCTCCGTATCCTTCACTGTAAAGACTGCCTCAGGATAAGCATCCTCGATCTCCTCCCTGGCATCCTCCAGACTCTCTGCGCTGCGGATCAGCTCCGCGACATTCTGCTCGGCCAGGGATGCCGCCGTGAGCTCCTGGGAAGCACGGTTCATCTTGTGAGCCTTTGCAAAAATCAGCAGGCAGACGGACGCGGCCATGAAAAAGATCAGAATTGCGATCATTAATTCTATCAGAAAGATCATGGATTCCCGTTTTCTCATGCAGGAACCTCCTCCCCCTTACTTTCATCTGCCGCGGACCGCACATGCACATATGCATCCTCCGATCTCCCACCGCTGTCTACGCAGTGGAAGTGGATCAGCCCCGGCCTTACCTCCTCCGGCTCAAAATCCTGCACCGCGAGGATCGGGTCACCGGCCTCCGGCTTCCAGCTCGTCTCATCCGTGACAGTCAGCTCGCACACGTTTCCCTGATAGGCATACATATAGATCCTGTAGGGCTCGTCCGCGTCATTGTCCTCAAGGACAAGGGTGGAAATCCCGTCGATCTGCTGCACGCTGACACTCCCCTCCGCATCAAAATGGCGCACCTTTTCCGTTACATAGGTCAACAGCGTTCTCGAGGTTGCATTACTCGACAGCTTATCCACGGCAACTGCATAGACCCGCGATCCGAACAGAAAGACCAGAATCGCCGTCCCTGCAAAAAAGAACGCAAGCGCAATGGCACAGAGCGCAGCCGTAGCGTAGTTTCTGTTTTTTTCATTTTCCCTGAAGCGCTTCATCGCTGTCCCCGTCTTCTCTCCGTATCACAGTAACAACCGGCCGGATATTTGTCCCGGTCACCTGATAATCCACATAAAACAGCTTCTCATTATAGAGCAGTCCGTAATTATCCTTCAGATACTCCAGACTGTCCGGATACCTTCCCTCGATGGCATAGCAGGAGGAAATGTCCCGCTCGATGGCCTGCTGGAGATTTCTCTCCTGCCGGTCCGCATCTCCGGTGGAAATCAGCTGGATCCCCAATACAAAGACCAGAATCAGGACCGCCGCAAATGCGACACGTATCCATAGTCTTCCGGTCGAACGTTTTTTTCTCACAAATCGCGCCATTTCATACCTCTTACCTCAGAACCGGCATTTTGCACCACTCTGCTTCCCTTAGAAACCAGTAATCCACGCCATTTCGCCGCAGGAATACTGCAATCATTCCAGGCGCCCTCCCGGATCAGAATGATCCTCACAAGGAGGACATGATGCCAAGCAGCGGCAGCATTGCGCTGAGCAGAATCACACCGGTCAGTACAGACAGAAGGATGACAAGGGCCGGCTCGATCGCATAGATGAAACGGTTCAGCCTGTCCCGGGCCTCCATCCGGTACATCCCGGCAACCTCCTGCAATGCCTTATCCAGCGCGCCCGCCTTCTCTGCGAGCAGCGTCATTCTGGCATAAGTATTGGAAAAAATTCCGTGCTCCCGCAGGCTCTCTGCCATGGTGCTCCCACCTTCCATGTCCTTGCGGACCTCCTGCAGACGTTCCTTGAAGGAGGGCTCGGCCACCAGCTCCTCCACCATGTCCATCCCCTCCTCCGGAGTGAGACCGCTGGCGAGGGTCATCGACATGACACCGGCAAAATGGCAGGCATCCTCCGCCTCGTATTCCCTCCGGATCGGTCCGATATGCCGGCCGAGATTATGCCAGAAGGCCCGCCCCTCTGCAGTCAGACG
>JAJGAH010000054.1 GCA_020844525.1 Eubacterium sp. | reverse complement strand
TCTCATCTGCCAGTACCCGCTCAATGATCTTTACCTTTTCGGCAGGCTCAATCTTACTTTTTCTGGACATAGAAATACCCCCAAGTAGGTTTTATATTTCAATGTCCTACTTGGGGGTAGCATATCAAAAAGGGTGCGGTTTTTTTTATTGTATTTCATCGTTATTTTTATATTTTTTTCATAAATGGTTATGTCCTGTCAGGATTGAAAGTTTCTCTGTTGTGCTATAGTATGGATGCATAGGGGCAATGAGACGATTTTCCAGGGCTGATGTGAAAAGGAATAAATCTTATGCGAAAAAAAATGCTTTTTATTTATAATATGCATTCCGGAAAGGGAATGATCCGGGAGAAACTGTCAGATATCATTGACATTTTTACACAGGGTGGATTTGATGTGATTGCACATCCAACACAGTCAGTGGGGGATGCAACACAGTTTGTAAAAGAACACCTGGAGATGGCGGATTGTGTGGTATGCAGTGGCGGGGACGGCACACTGGATGAGGTGGTTGATGGCATCATGGACACGGCTCCAGGTTTCCCGGTCGGCTATATCCCGGCTGGAAGCACGAATGATTTTGCCAACAGCCTGGCCATTCCGAAGGATATGCTGCAGGCAGCGAGAGATATAGTGCTTGGAGACCTTTATCAATGTGATGTCGGTTCATTCAATGATAAGTATTTTACCTATGTCGCTGCGTTTGGAATGTTTACAAATGTCTCCTACGAAACAGATCAGAATCTGAAGAACAATCTTGGCCATTTTGCCTACCTCCTTCAGGCTGGCAAGGAGGTTTTCAATATCCCGAGCTACCATCTGATTATCAATGCTGATGGCAGAAGGATTGAGGGTAATTACACCTACGGAATGGTTACAAATACAAGGGTGGTTGGTGGCATGCGAAATATCACAGGCCCTGCGGTAGACATGAATGACGGCCTTTTCGAAGTGACGCTCGTACGTACACCGACTAATCCAATTGAAGTGAATGAAATAGTACAGAATCTCCTCAACATTGCAGACAATTCCTCCTCTCTGGTAGATAAGCTGAAGGCCAGGAGGATTATATTCGATTCTTCGGAGGAAATAGCCTGGACCCTCGATGGGGAGTATGGAGATGCTCACAACCACGTTGTAATTGAGAATCAGAAGAAAAAGCTGAATCTTTATCTGAACAGGCGGAATAAAAGCTATCCGGACCAGAATCACACGACGTAATAGTGCTGAAAATATAGTCAAATTTTGATATCTGTTTCGCAGGCTCTTGCATTGTTTTAAGCAATTAGTATATAATGATGGCGTTGTAAAAAGTTCACAGCAATAAGCTACAATAATCCTAAGGAGGATCTGATATGTTAGTGAATGCGGCTGAGATGCTTAAGAAGGCACAGGCTGGCCATTATGCAGTAGGTCAGTTCAATATTAATAACCTGGAGTGGACAAAGTCCATCCTTGAGACAGCACAGAAGCTGAACTCTCCGGTAATACTCGGTGTTTCGATGGGCGCAGGAAAATATATGACAGGATACAAGACCGTAGCAGCAATGGTAAAGGCTATGGACGAATCGCTTGGAATCACTGTTCCGGTTGCACTGCACCTGGATCATGGTGATTATGATGCCTGCTATGCCTGCATTAAGGCTGGATTTACTTCTATCATGTTTGACGGTTCTCATCTTCCGTTTGAAGAGAATTATGCCAAGACAACAGAGCTTGTTTCTGTATCCCACAAGCTTGGTCTTTCTATTGAGGCTGAGGTTGGCGCTATTGGCGGTGAAGAGGACGGTGTAGTCGGCATGGGCGAGTGCGCAGATCCCGACGAGTGCAAGAAGATTGCAGATCTTGGTGTGGATTTCCTTGCTGCCGGCATTGGCAATATTCATGGTGTATATCCGGCAAACTGGCCGGGACTTTCCTTTGATACGCTTGCTGCGATCAAGGCAAAGACCGGAGATATGCCGCTTGTACTTCACGGTGGCACAGGCATTCCGGATGACCAGATCACTAAGGCGATTTCTCTTGGCGTTTCAAAGATCAATGTAAATACTGAGTGCCAGCTTGTATTTGCTGAGGCTACCAGAAAATATATTGAAGCAGGAAAGGATCAGCAGGGTAAGGGCTTTGATCCCAGAAAACTTCTGAAGCCAGGTGCTGAAGCAATCTGCGCAAAGGTAGAAGAGAAGATGAAGCTCTTTGGCTCAGTTGATAAGGCCTGAGGCGGGCGGTCTTTCCGGCATTGACACAGTGAACCAGCTGCAGGAAAGTATTTTTTCTGCGGATTAATTCGAGTGGATGATCATAAAGGCTGTTGCACGAACTGTATACAGTGAATGATTGCAAAGAGGTGGTTATTGAGTACCGGGTATTTTTTCCGGATTTGCATTCGTTCCTGATCATGCATAGTGCGGCAGCCTTTTTGCGATGCAGGAAGCAGATATTGCAGAAATTAAGGAGGAATGAATGACAGTCGACTATAATCCCTATGTGAACCCAGCAGATATTTTTGGTGAGCTGGTTTTTAATGATGCATCCATGCAGGAACGTCTTCCCAAAAAGGTATATGCAAAGCTGAAGAAGATCATCAATGAGGGCGGAGACCTGGATCTGGATACTGCCGATGTAATTGCGCATGAGATGAAGGAATGGGCCATTGAGAAGGGAGCTACCCATTATACCCACTGGTTTCAGCCGTTAAATGGTCTTACAGCTGAGAAACATGATTCCTTTATCACTTCTCCGCTTCCCTCAGGCAAGACGTTGATGAGCTTTTCCGGCAAGGAGCTGATCAAGGGTGAGCCGGATGCTTCATCCTTCCCGTCCGGGGGTCTTCGCGCTACATTTGAGGCACGTGGTTATACCGCATGGGACTGCACCTCGCCTGCCTTCATCCGTCAGGATGCCGGTGGTGCTACGCTTTGTATACCGACGGCCTTCTGTTCCTACACAGGTGAGGCACTGGACCAGAAGACACCGCTTCTGCGTTCCATGCAGGTCATCAACCGTGAATCTATCCGTCTGCTGAGACTTTTTGGAAATACGACGTCTAAAAAGGTGACACCATCTGTAGGTGCAGAGCAGGAATATTTTATCGTTGATGAGAAAAAATATCTGCAGAGAAAGGACCTGATCTACACCGGGCGTACTCTGTTTGGCACAATGCCGGCAAAGGGACAGGAGATGGATGATCACTATTTTGGAATTATCCAGCCGCGGATTGCTGCTTTTATGAAGGATGTGGATATAGAGCTCTGGAAGATGGGTGTCACAGCAAAGACAGAGCACAATGAGGTTGCACCCGGACAGCATGAGCTGGCAGTGATCTATTCCGAGGCAAATGTTGCGACGGATGACAACCATCTGGTCATGCAGACCTTAAAGCGGGTAGCCAGAAAACATGGATTGAAATGTCTGCTGCATGAAAAGCCATTTGAAGGCGTAAATGGTTCCGGAAAACATGACAACTGGTCTCTTACGACAGATGACGGTATTAACCTTCTGGATCCTGGGAAGAAGCCTCATGAGAACAGTCAGTTTCTACTGATTCTTTCCTGTATTATCAAAGCAGTGGATGAGCATGCCGGACTGCTTCGTGAGTCTGCCGCTGATCCGGGCAATGATCACAGACTGGGTGCCAATGAGGCGCCGCCGGCTATTCTGTCTGTTTTTCTGGGCGAACAGCTGGAGGATGTTGTAGAGCAGCTGATCAGTACCGGAGATGCAAAGCGCAGCCTGAAGGGCGAGCGTCTTTCCACAGGCGTTTCGAGTCTGCCGGATCTGTACAAGGATGCAACTGACCGGAACAGGACATCACCCTTTGCCTTTACGGGCAACAAATTTGAGTTCCGTATGGTTGGTTCCCAGGATTCTATCGCTGAGCCGAATGTTGTGCTGAATACGATTGTGGCTGAAGCTTTCTCCGAGGCTTGTGATGAGCTGGAAAAGGCAGAGGATTTTTCCAAGGCAGTTCATGACCTGATCACAAAGAATTTTACAGAGCATCAGCGTATTATTTTCAATGGAGACGGCTATTCTGATGCCTGGGTAGAAGAAGCAAAGCGTCGGGGACTTCCAAACATCACCTGCGAGGTGGATGCAATTCCGGAGCTTGTATCGGAAAAGACCATTCAGATGTATGAAAAGTTCCACGTATTTACGAGAACGGAGCTGGAGTCAAGATTAGAGATCAAATATGAGAATTATGCGAAAACCATCAATATTGAAGCAAAGGCAATGATGAACATTGCCAGCAAACGTCTTCTTCCTGCTGTGATCCGCTACACAACTTCACTGGCAGATTCCATCAATGCAGTCCGTGCGGCCGGTGTTGATGAGGTGTCAGTACAGACAGAGCTTCTTTCTCAGACAAGCAGACTGCTGAAGGAGAGCATGGATGCGCTGCACGCTCTTGCGGATGTTGATACCAGAGCGAATACGATGGCACGCGGCAGAGAACAGGCTAAGTTCTGCCATGATCAGGTAACTCCTGCCATGGAGGCACTGCGCAGGCCAATCGATGAGCTTGAACAGATTGTTGACAAGTCATTGTGGCCGATGCCGTCCTACGGGGACCTGCTGTTTGAGGTCTGATAGAATGGACTGATCGTTTGTATTCAGAACTGTTGTGCTGGAGCGTGCAGCACAGCAGTTTTTTCTTACATCATTATGCTTTCATTGCATCTGTATGCTTTCATTCTGCAACAGTGCACCAAATGTAATTGATGATGTCCGGAAGGCGGATCTGCGGATAATCCCCTGCAGGAAAGGTTGCAATTAATTTACAAAAGTGTTACAATTCGTACGTTGATCAGAGTTGTGAGTGCAGTGTCTGTGTTTTATATAAAAAGTTGCACAAATATGCTTCCATTTTTGTGTCATTTATTATAGAATGTAGTTGTTTGATTGCGTTTGGATCGCGAAAAATAAGAAAACGCAATTTTCAGCAGTGATAAATGAAAGAGGGTAGCAACATGATTTCAAATCAGATTCTGCAAAGCACAATTGAAGGCCTGAAAAACATCTCCAAAATGGACTTTGGTGTATATGATACAGCCGGAAAGCTTCTGGTTTCTACATCGTCCGTTATGGAGGCTGAAAGAGATGATCTGTTGGATTTTGCTCAGTCGCAGGCAGATTCCCAGACCATCCGCGGTGTTCAGTTTTTCAAGGTCTATGACGAACATCAGCTTGAATTCATTTTGCTCGCCCAGGGAACCGGTGATGAAAACCTTCTGGTAGGCAAAATGGCTGTTTTTCAGCTGGAGGGTCTTCTGACTGCCTACAAGGAGCGTTTCGACAAGGATAATTTCATCAAGAATCTTCTTCTCGATAATCTCCTGCTGGTTGATATCTATAATCGTGCCAAGAAGCTTCATATCACACCGGATGCGAGAAGGGTGGTTTATATTCTGGAGACCTCGGATGAGAGAGACCACCAGGGTAATCTGGAAACCATCCGGAATACAATCAACGGAAAACCGTCTGATTTCATCACTGCAATTGATGAGAAGAGTGTCATCATTGTGAAGGAGCTGGAGGAAGAGGACGGGTATGCCGAGGCAGAGAATTTTGCAAATTACATTCTCGATGTTGTAGGCAGGGATCCGGAGGGTGATGCGCATATTGCGTTCGGAACGATTGTAAAGGAGCTGAAGGAGGTTTCCCGTTCCTACAAGGAAGCCAAGATGGCAATGGATGTAGGCAAGATCTTTTCTGACGGAAAGGATGTATATGCCTATAACCAGCTTGGTATCGGCCGCCTCATCTATCAGCTTCCGATTCCATTGTGCAAAATGTTCATTAAGGAGATTTTTGCAAACAAATCACCGGATGATTTTGATGAAGAGACCCTGACTACGATCAACAAGTTCTTTGAGAACAATCTGAATGTCTCAGAGACATCCAGACAGCTTTATATTCACAGAAATACCCTTGTATACCGGCTGGACAAGCTGCAGAAGAGTACCGGCCTGGACCTGAGAGTCTTTGAAGATGCCATTACTTTCAAAATCGCGCTTATGGTTGTAAAGTATATGAAGTATATGGAGACGCTCGATTACTGATAGAAATGTCTCCGTATGTGCTGCAGGAGGAGTGTAAATGATAACATTTGAAAATGTCACAAAGATCTATGACAAAGGACAGACGCCTGCCATTGATCATGTATCTTTGAACATTGATAAAGGGGAATTTGTATTTATTGTCGGCAACAGCGGCTCCGGCAAGACCACAATGATTGAGCTGATGCTTAAGGAGCTCAGTCCGACGTCTGGCAGGATTATTATCAACGGCCACAATCTGAACCGGATGAAAAGCAGTAAGGTTGCCAAATACCGCAGAGGGTTGGGCGTTGTCTTCCAGGACTTCCGTCTGCTGAAGGACCGGAATGTGTATGAAAATGTTGCGTTTGCGCAGCGTGTCATTGAGAAGCCAAATCGGATCATCAAGAAAAGAGTGCCGGAGGTACTTACCCTGGTAGGCCTAGCTACAAAATACCGCTCCTATCCGAAGGAACTTTCCGGTGGCGAACAGCAGAGAGTGGCGCTTGCGAGAGCACTTGTAAACCGCCCGGATATTCTTCTTGCTGATGAGCCGACCGGTAATCTGGATCCGAAGAATTCTGCCGAGATCATGGAGCTGCTGGAAGAAATCAATATGCGTGGAACCACCGTTGTAGTAGTTACCCATAACCGTGAAATCGTTAACAAGATGAAGAAGCGTGTCATCCGGCTGCGTAAGGGCGTTATTGTGAGCGACGAACAGGAAGGTGGTTATATTGAAGATTAGAAGTATTTGTTACAATGCAGGTCAGGGTGCGAAAAATATTGTAAGAAACAAGATGTTCTCGCTGGCCTCCATTGCAACTATGTCTGCATGTATTTTTATTTTTGGTGTATTTTTCTCCATCGTGCTGAATTTCTCGTATATTTTGCGAAACGTTGAGACTAATGTCGGAATGACGGTGTTCTTTAATGAGGACGTGGACCAGGCCGGGATTGACCGGATCGGATCGGAAATCAGCAAGGAGACAGACCTGATAAAGGAAATGCGTTACGTATCCTCCGATCAGGCATGGGATATTTTTTCCAAGCAGTATTTCGGAGACAATACAGAGGCTGCTGAGGGATGGAAGAACAATAACGATAACCCTCTTGCAAACAGTGCACATTTTGAAGTATATCCGAATAAGGTTGAGCAGCAGGATACATTATATGATTATATCACCAGTCTCGATGGTGTGCGTCAGGTGAACCGGAGTGAACAGGCGTCCACAACCCTGTCAACGATGAACCGGCTGATTGCCACAATTTCTATCATTATTATCCTGATTCTTCTTGTAGTTTCGGCCTTTCTCATCAACAATACGGTTACCGTCGGTATCAATGTCCGCAAAGAGGAAATTGCGATTCAGAAGCTGATTGGAGCGACGAACGCGTTTGTCCGGCTGCCGTTTATTCTTGAAGGTATTCTGATCGGACTGATTGGTGCTGCGATTCCGCTGGTCATCATTTATTTTGTATATAATAAGGCCGTAGGCTATATCCTTTCCAGGTTCAGTGTACTTGGAAACTTTATGAATGGACTTCTTCCTGTCAATGCGGTATACCGTATTCTGCTTCCAGTAGGAATAATTCTGGGCGTTGGCATTGCCCTGATCGGGTCACTGGCTGCAATTCATAAACATCTGAAGGTCTGAGCCAGTAAGAACCTGGCATGCTTTTCATGCAACCCCGCCTTTTTCATTTGGCCTCTTTCAAAGGTGCCGGACGGAAAAGGACGGGGTTTTTTCTTCAGATTCATGTCAGGCGGGAGTATCCCAAAAAATCACACGGATACAGAGCGGCCAGAGCTGTTATTAAAAGGTAGGACGTGCTAATATGGCAGTAAATACAGAACATAATCATCAGAGACTTTCCCGGCTATCTGCACATATCAGGAAAAACTGGAAATCCTTTGTGGCAGGCATGCTTACTATGGCTGTGATCGGCTCAGCCTGCTTTTGGGCATATCTGCATATTGGTCCTTCCTCTTCTCCGGATTCTCCTTCCAGTCTTTCTGCTTTCCGGAAGACCAGAGAGATACAGGAAATTATTCAGAAATATTATCTGAATGATGCTGATACACAGGCGGAGACGGACAGCATGTACCTCGGTATGGTTTCAGGACTGGAAGATAAATATTCAACCTATTATACGGCTGAGCAGTACAAGGCAATAAAAATGTCAAATGATGGTCAGATGAAGGGTATCGGTATCACCATCTCAAAAAATGAGGACAGGAATGCTCTGGAGGTGGAATCCGTTTCAGACGACTCTCCTGCACAGAAGGCGGAGATCCTGGAGGGGGACCTGATTGTCACCCTGAATGGGGAAAGCACGGCAGATATGACTTCCTCTGATGCGGTCAAGCTGATTCAGAACGGCGGGGACACGGTGACGTTGACGATCGAAAGAGAGGGTACAGACCAGAAGCTGGATCTTACGCTGACAAAGGAGACAATCAAAAAAGAAGTTGTTAAAGGGTCTATGCTGAAGGACAAGATCGGTTACATTCAGATTGCAGGTTTTAACAGGCTTACCTCTGAACAGTTCGGGGATGCGCTTGCCCAGCTGCAGAAGGAAGGCATGCAGGGTCTGGTGATCGATCTTCGGGATAATCTCGGAGGGCTGGTCAGCGCCTGCTGCGATACGCTGCGGCAGTTTCTGCCAAAGGGCACACTTGTTTATGAGCAGGATCGAAATGGCGAGGAAAGAGAACGTACCAATGATACAGACAATCAGATTGATCTGCCCATAGTACTTCTGGTTAATGAAAATACTGCCAGCGCATCGGAAATGTTTACAGGTGCGGTTCTGGATTATGGTGTCGGAATAGCTGTCGGGTCAACAACGTACGGGAAGGGCATAGAACAGGATTCCTATACGCTGTCCGATGGGAGTGTCCTGAAAATTACCACCACTCACTACTATACGCCTAAGCATAATGATATCAACAGCTCGGGAATCACACCGAATATTTCTGTTGAGCAATCTGAAGACAGTGCGTCGGATACCGTGCTTGATACAGCTTCTGCAGTGGTCAGGGAAGAAATATCCGGAAAGACGGTAAAGGAAATACTGAAGGAATATCATGGTACAGAGGAGAATTACAGCAGTTCCGGTGATGATGAAGATGAATCAGTTACATCGGCATCTTCCTGAGCTGTTCTCTTATTTATAAAAGGAGAAAGTATGTCACAATTTATCCTGCATTCCGATTATCAGCCCACAGGCGACCAGCCGCAGGCCATTGAGAAGCTTGTGAAGGGCTTTCAGGAGGGAAATCAGTGTGAGACCCTGCTGGGTGCTACAGGATCCGGTAAGACATTTACCATGGCCAATGTCATTGCAAGACTTCAGAAGCCGACACTGGTGATCGCGCATAATAAAACCCTCGCGGCGCAGTTGTACAGTGAGTTCAAGGAGTTTTTCCCGGAGAACGCAGTGGAATATTTTGTCTCCTACTATGATTATTATCAGCCGGAGGCTTATGTTCCATCTTCCGATACATATATTGCGAAGGATTCTTCAAGAAATGAGGAGATTGATAAGCTCCGTCTTTCGGCCACGTCTGCACTGATCGAACGGAAGGACGTGATCGTTGTCTCTTCCGTTTCATGTATCTATGGTCTGGGAAGCCCGAAGGACTATGAGAGGATGATCATCGGCCTTCGGCCGGGCATGCAGATCGACCGGGACGAAGTGATCAGAAGACTGATTGATATTCAATATGAGCGGAATGAGATTGATTTCCATCGAGGGACCTTCCGGGTCCACGGCGATGTGCTGGACATTGTTCCGGCAGATGAGAGCGATTTCGGTATCCGGGTTGAGTTCTTTGGAGATGAAATAGATACAAT
>JAJGAH010000053.1 GCA_020844525.1 Eubacterium sp. | reverse complement strand
TGTCAATGTAATAGGATTTCAGCAGGCTCACTGCGATAGAAGCAGATTCCTTCATGACATCGCCAAGCTCGCCTGTCAGCCTGATCTGCCCGCTTCCCCGCATTGCTGTTGTCTCGATAAACAGAATCTCACCACCTGCCTGTGTCCAGGCAAGTCCGGTCACAATACCCGCCGGATTGCGCTTCTGCACACTGTCATGCAGGATTCTCTTGTTCCCGAGAAACTCCGGTACATTTTTCTCATTAATTGTGATTTTTCCGGATGCATCCATCTTTCTTGCACCCTGAACAGCTTTCGCAGCCTCCGTTCCCTGTGCGGCGCTGTCTGCCGCCTCTGATCCGGTTCCTGCCGCAGATTCTGTATCTGCCGCCGTCTCTGCAGCGTTCGTGCTTTCCTCCATATCTGCTTTCCCGGATTTTCTGCCCTGTTCTTTTTCCAGCTCTGACCGCTCCTCAACCAGCTTCGCGGCCACGACTCTGCACAGCTTGTCCAGCTGCTTCTTCAGACCACGGACACCAGCTTCACTCGTGTATTCTGAGACGATCCTGCGGATCGCGCCATCTGTAACACGGATATCCTTTCTGGTCAGTCCGTTATCTGCCATCGCTCTGGGCAGCAGATGCTTTTTGGCGATCTGCTCCTTTTCATAAGGAGTATATCCAGGGAGCTGAATGACCTCCATACGGTCGAGCAGAGGCTGCGGAATCGTATCCCAGGTATTCGCTGTGCAGATAAAGAACACACCGGAAAGATCATAGGGGATGTTCATATAATGGTCCACAAAGGTGTTGTTCTGTTCCGGATCCAGAACCTCCAGCAGTGCGCTGGATGGATCACCGCTGAAGCCGCCTTCGGTCAGCTTATCCACCTCATCCAGGACAACGACAGGGTTCATCGCGCCGGAGCGCTTGATACCCTCCATAATACGTCCGGGCATAGCCCCGACATAGGTTCTCCGGTGTCCTCGGATCTCAGCCTCGTCACGAACACCGCCCAGACTGATGCGGACATACTTTCTGCCCAGTGCCTCCGCAATACTCTTGCCCATACTGGTTTTACCGGTACCGGGAGCACCGACCAGAAGCAGAATAGATCCCTCCTGTCTCTTCTTCAGCGCCATAACGGCAAGCTGCTGCAGTATTCTCTCCTTAACCTTATCCAGTCCGTAGTGGTCTTTGTCCAGAATCTTTCTTGCCGCCTTCAGGTCCACCTTGGGCAGCTTGTCTGGTTTCCACTTCAGGGATGTCACAAAATCAAGGTAATTCTCAGAAGAAGCCTTATCCGGATCATTGGGCTGCATCTCAAGATAACGCTTCAGTACCCGGTCCACCTCTTTTCTGGCCTCTTCGGGCATACCGGATTCCTCGATTTTCTTCTTGTAATCGTTCTCCTCCTCGGCAGCCTCCGGATCCATGTCGTCGAGCTCCTTCTGCAGAAGGCCGATCTGCTTCTCGATCGCAGCCTTCTTGTAAAAATTGCCCTCCGTCGCATTGTAGCGGTTGTTCAGAGCCTCCTGCATATCTACCGTGCCCTTGAACCGCTTGATGGCCTCCTCAACCAGCATTCCCCTCTGTCTCATGGAATCTGTCTGCAGAAGCGCGTACTTCTCATCCGGACTCATGTCCAGGAACTGGCAGAACATTGCAGCCAGTTCATTGATAGTCTTGCATCGTTCAATATAGCCTGCCGCCAGCTGTCCGCCCTGAAAATGTGTGGTCAGCTCGGTGATGTCCTTCTTCAGGACATCCAGGAGATCCTTTTCGCCCTTCAGGGTAATATCCAGCACCTCGTCCTTCGGTTCAAAGGTAGCTTCCAGAATGTCACCATTGCTGGAAAGACTTGTGATTTCCACCTTCTCTCTCGTTCTGGAATGGACCCTGAGACCAACCTTTGTAGAATTGATGTCTATGACATCGGCGAGAACGCCCAGGCCATATACATCATTCATGGTCAGGTCCTTCTTGTCCTTGGTCTCCTTCATCGGTACAATCAGTACCTTATTATCATCTATCTTGATGCGGCTTCTCTCATCCTCATTCAACTCCTCAACGCCAAGCTGATAATCAACGTCAGGAAGAATTACTGTATCATAGGAAGGTATTACCAGATAACTTTTCATATGCTTTCCTCTTTTCTGCAGTGTCGCCAGGCAAAAATCCATACCGGGGTCACTGCTGCAACTGCTATAACACTGCGACAGGAAACTTACTTGTCTTCTCATCGCATATATTAGCACTCAAACTAATCGAGTGCTGATTGATTGTAGTATAGCATATCTTTCTGCAAAGTCAATGATTGTAAGCAATTTAATTTTTTATATTGGCTTTGAGCAATTTGATTTTTACAGGAAAAATCAGGTGCTCCGAAGATACTTGATCACCCGGGACACCTGATTCCGTCTTTTTATCCAGTGTAAATATAAAAGTGCAGCTAATAATAAGAATAAATGCTTCGCCGTAAAAATTGCAGCAGAACTCAGGATCCGATATACTTGCATGCTGCAAGCGCCGCAACGGCTCCATCCGCAGCTGCTGTTGTGAGCTGGCGCACTGCTTTCGTACGGCAGTCACCGGCAGTGAAGATACCCGGTGTCTTTGTACGGCAGTCTTCTCCGGCCTCAATGTATCCGCCGGGTGCAAGCTCTACCTCGTCTGCGAAAGCCTGGTTGTCAGGCTCCTGCCCGATGGCAACAAACAGTCCGGACACCGGAAGCTCTCTGACTGCTCCCGTAACCTTGTCGGTAACCTCTACCGCCGTCAGCTGATCCTCGCCGATCAGCTTTGTCACATTGCTGTTCAGAACAAATTCTACATTCGGTCTGCTCTCAAGCTTCTCTACATCCGCCGCATCACCGCGGAACTGGTCCCGTCTGTGAATCAGGTATACCTTATTACAGATGTCCGAAAGATATGCGGCATCCTCCAGCGCTGTATTGCCACCACCGTTGACCGCAACATCCTTTCCCTTAAAGAAGGCTCCGTCACAGGTTGCGCAATAAGATACGCCCCTGCCTGTCAACTCCTCCTCTCTGTCAATGCCCAGTGTCCGGTTCTTTGCGCCTGTCGCCAGAATCACTGCCTTGCAGTGATATTCCCTTTTGCGTGTCTCGACAATTCTTTCATCCCCTTCACTGCGGATGCCGAGTGCGCGCTCATAGCGGAACTTCACACCGAGATCAATTGCCTGCTGATAGAGACCTGTTGCAAAATCATAGCCGGATATATGCGCAAAGCCCGGATAGTTTTCAATGTCCGGTGTATTTACAATCTGTCCGCCATAGGCCTTGGCCTCCAGAATCATCGCCTGCTTTCCCGCACGAACTGCATAAATGCCTGCGGTAAGACCTGCTATTCCTCCACCGATGATAACGATATCTGTTGTAACCTGCTTCTTTTCCTCTGCCATATGGTTCATCACCTTTCACATAAGACGATATAAATCAAATTATATTGTGTGCAATTAATTAGATATCCTTATCATATCCGGATTTCTCCTGTTTGTCAACAGGTCATTCGCAGCTGCTTTCTGCACAGACCATTCGTAGTTACTTTCTGCAGCAGGTCATTCGCAGCTGCTTTCCGCGACAGATCATTCACCGTTGTTTTCTGCGATGTGCCAGCCATGCTGACGCACCGGCGACTACCGATGCAAATACACCGGTTACTGCGTAAATCCATGCTGGAATTCCATGAATCAGTGTTCTCTCAGAAGTATACTGATTGCCCGCCATATCGGTGATCTCGATCTGCAGCTTGTGCTTTCCAAAACCTGTCAGCCTGACAGACCCCTGATATTTTGTTGCCTCCGGGATTTCAGAGATTTCCTCATACAACTTTCCGTTCAGCAGCACACGGATCCTTTTTAACCGGATCGCATCAAATGCCTGGTACCGTACCATTGTCTCCGTTTTTGTCATAAGATGACGGTTTGTCTCCTGCAGAAAATCCACCTCCGGCTTTGTAGAATCCACACGGAATCTGACTGTACGCTTAGAATAATCCATGCTGTCCGGCTCATTTCCCGCTTCATCCGTGGACGATACAGAAACCTGGTATATCCCGTCTTTCTCGAAATTTTTCCTGCTGATCGTGTAATCATAGCGATACCATCCATACATGCCATCATGCTTTTGTTCTGCTCCTGAAGCTTCCTGCACTGTAAAATATACCCGGTCTATCGGCTCGCCGTCCCTGGTAATCTCTACCCGAAGCGATTTCGCAATAAGCCTGTCCGGATTATATTCTGAAATAACCAGATCCTCTGCTACCTTCTGAACGTATGCATCCTGCAGATCTCTGCAGATCTGATTGTATACATAAATAGAACCAAAGCGATTTACCTTGAAGGGAATATCCCGGGATGCGCTGTTGCCCTCCTCATCTTCATAGGTCACTGAGATCTGATACATACCATCATTGTCCGGAATTGCCTGCAGAATGCTTTCCGTATCCTCGACAGACAGTATCTCCATTTCCCAGCTGTGATCCTCAGTACCGGCCTCTGCCTGGGCTGATGTCACTGATTGAGATATCGCACCTTTTCCCGGTGTAATTTCCCTGCGCATGATAACCTGTCCACCAGAATCCTCTGTCTTCCCTGAAGTTGCCCCGTCAAGGCGGATCAGCTTGATACTGACTTTCGCAGGCTTTGTCCCGGCTAGTGTCATGGTCAGGTTTTCTTTGCCGGCAGCATCTTTCCCGGTACTGATTTCAACCTCCGCAGCATCTAACAGATTCTGCAGCTGTTCAGTCTTTCTGTTTCGCTGCATTGCAATATTCTCCTCCTGTGATTCTGCCGATCGGATTATATTGCTTTCTTCCAATACAGTTCCTCGTTCATCCTCTTCCAGAACCACATCTGCGGTACTTTCAGGCGCGGAACGCTGACCGCTGCTTCCTGCTGCAGGTTCCTGTACAGGTTTTAACGTATCTGTTTTATCCTGCTCTGCACCAGTCTCATTCTTTTTTTCGGAGGATTGATCTGGTTTTTCTTTCTCTGTCCCAGAATTTTTCCCACTAACCTCCTCCATACCGGCATCCTGTTCCCTGGTGGCATCGGTTTTCTCAGCTTTTTCCTCCAAAATCTCAACACCAGACAAATCCTTCAGAATTGAATCATCCCTGGGAACCAGCAATGTTTCTATTGGGGGTAAAATAATTTCTGATGTTTTCCCACCTTCCGTTGTCTCAATAATTGGCTGATTTTCAGAAACCTGATCTAAAGCATTATCTGAAGTACTTTCTTCTGGTACTATCTCATCTTCCGCATGTTCTGCAGCCTGATCTGTATCTTTCTCTGCGGTTGATACGTTGTCTGTACCTTGATCTGGCTGCTCTGTACCAGTCTCCGCTGGCGATCCATGATCGGTACCTTGATCTGGCCGCTCTGTACCAGTCTCCGCTGGCGATCCATGATCGGTACCTTGATCTGGCCGCTCTGTCCCTGTCTCTGCCGGCAATATGCCGTTATCCTCCTGATCTGCACCATCAATATGCTGCTCTTTCTGTTCTACCCCCTCTTCCTCACCCATTCTTCCATCCTTAGTGATATCCACAGCGGGTGGCTGTGCCGCAGTTGCAGCATCCTTGGCTGAAGCATTTTCAGCTGATTCCTGCAGTTCACTACCCGAGGACGCATCTGCATCTGCAGTACCTTCAGTCTCTGCAATACCTGTATCCTCTTCAACACCTGCAGCCTCTTTAACACCTGTAGCCTCTTTAACACCTGCAGCCTCTTTAACACCTGTAGCCTCTTCTCCGGCTGATTCCATCAGATTTTCTGATGCCTCAGCTGTCTGCAGTACGTCCGGCTGGATTCCCGCACCCTGCATGATGACGCTTCCGGCAAGTAGAAGCAGCACCAGTTTTTTCTTCATTTCTGTTTCTCCTTTCCTGTAAATTTCCTCTAAACCTGGAACCTGTTATCTCTGCACCGCTGCTCATGTACATTGCGGTTAAGCTCTGCCGTTTCCGCATCCTCGTCCTGTGCACACCGGTTAAGCTCTGCCGTTTCCGCATCTTCGTCCTGTGCACACCGGTTAAGTTCTGCCGTTTCCGCATCATCGTCCTCTGCACACCGGTTAAGCTCTGCTGTCTCAGCTTCATCATTCTCCCCGCTTCGGCTGTGCTCTTTTGTCCATTCTTCATTTCCCCGGGCATTGCGTCCAAGGGTGTCCGTTTCCCCCATTTTTTCTCTCCATCTGGACCTGCGGCATATAGCCGGTATCTTCCGAAGTCCCGAAAACAAACGGCGGTTTTCTCCTGCATTTCCCTGCACGACACGCAATTCCTCGCTGTCCGTCCGAATCATCTTCCAAATCCGGTACCGTATCCCAAGAAAAAATGCCACCCCGACACCGATTCCTGAAATCACAAACAAAAGATCTGCCATCTGATAAAACTGATGTGCACTTTGCGTCATTCTTATTTCCTTCCTTATAGATCTTATAGATCTCTTAAAAATCCTATGATGTTATATCTTCAGCCAGCTTCCGCTGCTCCGTATTCTTCCATGTGCGGTCAAGATTTCCTTGAAATGATGCAAACCGTGCCAGAAGCTTATCCTGAAGCTGTACTGATTTTTGCTGGGTGACTGGAAGATTTCGGACCTTCTCCGACAATGAACGGAGGAGATCTGCGGCCTCCTCTTTCTGGATACCGGATGAAGCCATACCCTTCCGGTAGGCATTGAGCAGGTTGCCGAATTCCTCATACATGATCATCCTGACATAGGCAGCGTCCTCCGTCTGATACTGTTCCAGCTGTCGCACGTTCATCTGGATCGACTCCAGAAGCTTCCTGTAATCCTCCTTCGATGGCTCTCTGACACTCGCGTCGTCAAAGGCAAAACGGACACAGAAGTCGCAGAATGACGCATAATATTCTGCCTGAACAGCAATCTCCTGCCGGTCCTGCAGAGCAGCTGCCTCCTGAAAAAAGTACTGTGCCTTTAATACCCGGTTGCGAAAGGATGCGTCACCGCCGGAATACAGATAAAGGTACAGAATTCCGGCATCAAAGGCGAGCTTTCCATAGTCTTCCTCTATTTTTCCGCTATGCAGCAGGCTCTGGTTCCGGTTCCAGACCGTAAGAAAGGTATTACTCTCTTCTTCCTGAAACACCCCTGTCTCACGATACGTCTCCAGAAGCTTCTGATACGCCCTGCTGTCGCCTCCATCAATCTGTATCGCTTCCAGATAATTTCGGATTCTCTCATCCGTGGAAAGTGCCTGCGAAACACTGATCTTTCGCTCGTAATTCAGGTTATCTGCCCGGACTGCCGCCGCCCGGCACAGCACCCCTCCTATGCAGGAACTGCCTGCGACTGCCAGTGAAAGGAAAAACAAGGCGGTTATTTTTCTCCGCTTTCTTCTTACAGTAGAGACCATCCTTTCCGGATGCTTCAGATCAAAAATCAGCTCCCGGCAGCTCTGGTATCTCCGGTCGGGTGCAAAAGCAAGACAGCGGTTCAAAATGGCCTCCGTGCTCTCTGCAGTTCCCGGTCTGATTTTCCGGACAGGATGATATTTATATTGAAAGGGATCTTTTCCCGGAGAAATTCCGGTCAGAAGTTCAAAGATGGTGATTCCAAGAGAATAGATGTCAGAGCGTGGGTCCGTCTGGGTATGCCCATACTGTTCCGGGGCAGCATACCCATTGGTTCCAAGTGCAACCGTGTCAGTCTGACTGCTGTTCTTGTATTCCCGTGCAATGCCGAAATCGATCAGCTTCAGATAGCCTTCCGGCGTCTGCATAATGTTGCCGGGCTTCATATCACGATAAATAACAGGAGGGTACTGGCTGTGCAGATAGTCCAGCACCTCCGCCAGCTGAAGAAACCAGTTCATCACCGTGGGTTCTGGAAAAGACTTCTCGCGGAGCAGAAGCCGGTCAAGCGATTCACCCGTCACATAATCCAGTACAATACAGATTGTATCCTGTCCGTCTATGATATCTACAATTCTGGGAAGCGCAGGATGGTCAAGCCTCTTCATCACCTCAGCTTCTGCCATCAGTGCATGAACCGCGATACCACTACCGGACTTGTCGCAGTTTTTCCGGATCTCCTTCACTGCCCAGCTCTTATGAAGACGGACATCAATTGCCAGATATACGGTGGACATTCCGCCTCTCCCGATCTCCTTCAGGATTTCGTAGCGTCCGTCAAGAATCTGTCCGACAAACATTCTGCTCTCCTCCAGAATAAATTGAATGATATAGGGGAATGCAATCAGCTGAACAGCCGATTGCCCGGAAGCAGGTCTTCTTCCGGAATGGAACTGTATCTTTAGTATAACATGCCTGTTCAGGCGTTCCAGATCCATCATCTGAACGATTCTGCTAAAGTTTATGCCCAGTTTTTTGTCACATATTTCACCATTTGAAAAATCATATACCTATAAACCCGGTCTCATCCTGCTGCTTCTGTTGAATTCCTTCCGCCTGCAGGCTATAATAATGCCGTTTTTATAACAACCCGGGGAAACCGCATGGAAAAAACGGAGACTCGCATTTACAGATCTTACACAAAAAACTTTCACAATAATAAAGGAAAAAGGAAATGGATGTACAGACAGTAACTGCCGCCCAGCTGGAGAGCTGGCCGGCAGAGGATTATATCATCATTGACGTGCGCGATGAGAGCGCATACAGACTTGGAAATATCCCGGGTTCCATCCGGATTGCCAGAGATGACCTGCTTAATGGGAACTTTTCACTTCCCCGAAACAAAAAGCTTGTATTCTATTGCATGTTCGGGGTTCTGAGCAGGGACCCGGCAGCAAAGCTTCTGGAGGAAGGTTATCAGGCCTATCACCTGGAGGGCGGTTACGGAAACTGGCTCGTCCGCGTCATGAAATCAGAATCCGGCAATCTGGAGCGCCGGGCAGAAATTGAAAAAAGTCTCCGAAAGCGTTTCAAGCATGACATCATGGGCCGCTTTGTAAAGGCCATCATTGATTACGAGCTGATCCAGCCAAATGACAAAATCGCGGTCTGCATCTCCGGCGGCAAGGATTCCATGCTCATGGCCATGCTCTTCAAGGAATTAAAGAGACGAAATAAAATCCCCTTTGAGGTTGTCTACCTGTGCATGGACCCAGGCTACAGCGAAACCACCCTCGGCATGATTCACGGCAACGCAGACCTGCTCGGCATACCGCTCACAATGTTCCAGACCAGAATCTTTGACGCAGTGGACAATATTCCGAAATCCCCCTGCTATATCTGTGCGAGAATGCGCCGCGGCTATCTGTACCGTCAGGCAAAGGACCTGGGCTGCAACAAAATCGCACTGGGACACCACTACGACGACGTCATTGAGACTACACTGATGAGCATTCTCTACAGCGGTCAGACCCAGACCATGATGCCCAAGCTCCACAGCACAAACTTTGAAGGAATGGAGCTGATCCGCCCGCTCTATCTGATTCACGAGGATGATATCAAAGCGTGGCGGGATGCCAACGGACTGCAGTTTATCCGATGCGCCTGCCACTTTACAGACACCTGCTCCGTGGACGGCCACGGCGGCACCGGTTCAAAGCGTCTGGAGGCAAAGCGTCTGATCGCCCAGATCAAGAAGACAACACCCTCCGTTGAAGGCAACATCTTCCGCAGTATGGAAAATATCTGCATGAACGCCGTACTCGGATATAAGGACCACGAGGGAAACCGCCACAGCTTTCTGGACACCTATGACACCTGTGATGGAGCAGACGAGACAGACACTGCTGAAAGAAGCAGCCATACCAGTATGCACAAGAAGCGGAAGGATTCCATGTTCTAAGAAAGTTTCACGTACCATGAGCGTACGTATACAGGCACAGAGCTTATACCTCAATTTCCCCTGTAAATACAGTGGCTGCCGGGCCGGTCATATAGACGTGGTTCTCCTTCTGGTCCCACTCTATCTTCAGATCTCCTCCGCGCAGCTTTACCGTGATCGGGACATCCCCTC
>JAJGAH010000052.1 GCA_020844525.1 Eubacterium sp. | reverse complement strand
GCTTTTTGCGATATCCGGTAAATTCCCTGCAGGCCGGGTCCGCAATGCCAAGACGCATGATCTCGCCAAATGGTATGCCTACCCTTTCCGGCAGCTCCTGTGTCAGCAGCTGCCAGATCCTCGTCTCCTGCTCTTCCCTGGAGTAGATCAGCTGGCCGTGACAATAGATCTGCTGATGGCCATTGATCCGGTCAATCATCTCCTGTCCGCAGAAGCAGAGATTATAACCGGTCTGATCTCCAAATTCCGACCAGAGCGTAATGCTGTCACGGTCCAGCGAAAAAGACAGCACAAAGGTGTCATGCCGCTTAACTTCCTCCATGGTATCAATGATTTCCCGGTTCAGCATTTCCCTCCAGGATTCCTGATCAATCCTTTTCACCACAGCGTGGGCAACATGGGTAATATAATCCATCTCATTTGTATCATTGAGAAAACTGCTCTTCGTGGCAAAAAAGGCACCTGTTTTCAGAATGCCGATTGCACTCTTGCACTGTGTATAATGATAAAGATCCTGCCCTGCACCAATGTGCCTGAGCTCGGGATATTTTTTCATGTGAACGCCCTCCCCTTATGCTTCTACAATACCACCTTAGCGATATTCTGGACAGAACGAAATCGTATGACAAGGGGTCAGGTTCTCTGTCACATCAGCGTGATAAAGTGCCAGATTCGTCGGTACACGGACATTCCGCAGCGTGTGACACCTTGTCATAGGGACTTATTGCTGTATACTGGAATTGTTCGAACTTCAAGACCATCTCCTGTACTTTTACTGTCTGGCTCAAGATCAAGATATTAAAGGATGTTGATTATTGCATGTCCTGAATATGAGGAAAAATATAATGGAAATATATGAATATGGAAAAAAAGATGCTCCCCTGGTCCTCATCCAGCTGGTGGACGATCACGATCTCGAAGCAATCGAAAATGAGGTGGCAAGGATCCGTGAAAACAGCTCTGCTGATTTTCGCCTGATTGCCTGCAAGGTCGGAAACTGGAACAAAGACCTGTCACCCTGGAAGACACCGGCCGTGTTCGGCAAAGAGGACTTTGGCGAGGGCGCCCCGGAAACTCTGCGTCAGGTGCTTTCCCTGACAGAGGAGGCTGGAAAAACCTATATCATCGGCGGTTATTCTCTTGCCGGTCTCTTTGCACTATGGGCGGCGTGTCAGACCGACCGGTTTCGCGGTGTAGCGGCAGCATCACCCTCCGTCTGGTTTCCGGGTTTTGTCAATTATCTGAAGCAGAATAAAATCAAAGCAGAAGCTGTTTATCTGAGTCTTGGCGATAAAGAGGAGAGAACGAGAAACCCCGTAATGGCAGCCGTCGGCGACAGGATTCGTGAGACGCATCAGCTGCTTCTGGAGGAGGGCATCCGGACAACGCTTGCCTGGAATCCCGGCAATCATTTCAGGGATGCAGACCTCCGGACAGCCAGTGCCTTCGCATGGGTCATGAAGGAACTGGCTGCACAGACCGATTACCTGGCAATGACATCTACGTTGCGGTAGATGTAGTCGGAAAAGGCCTGCAGCGCAGCATCTACCGGCCGGTCATTTCGAATACAATAAAATAAGGATACGTAGCTGTCCTCCTTGAAGGGAATGACTACCAGCCCCGGTTCCAGATTGCGCAATGTAATTTCGAAACTCAGCGCGATACCTCCGAGCTCTTTGGGAAGATTGATATAGGTCTCGTAGTCATTGGAGATATAGCTGCGCTCCAATGAAAAATAAATATCAGGATAGGCATGCTTGAACTGCTGATTTTTTCTGTGCAGGCTGTCTGGGAAAAAGCATTTCTCACCACGAAGATCCTGAAAGGAAATCTCCTGCCTGCCCGCCAGCGGATGATCCGGGCGCATTACTGCTACAAGACGGCTGTGAACGACCTGGTACATATCGTATAGCTCCGTATGTTCCGGCCAGTCAAGAAAGGCCCCGTCAGCACGGCCATCCAGCAGGGCATTTTCTGCCTCTGGATCAGATACATACTGAAGATGCAGGTTGATCTCCGGATGTGCATGATCAAATGCCAGAAAAAATTTTGTCCCGAGCACCGTGTGTATACCTGGACAGATGAAGATCGTCAGATCACGGGTGCGGTCCTTATCATAGTGTTCCAGGCTCTGAAGTCCCTCCTCATAGAGAGAAAAGGATTTTTCCAGATAAGGGCGCAGCAGTTCTCCCTGCGGCGTAAGCCGGACACCCCTGGGCTGCCGTTCAAACAATGTCGTGTCCAGTTCCTGTTCCATCATGTGAATCTGACGGCTCAGCCCCTGCTGACTGATCCCTAAAATTTCACTGCATTTTGTAATGTTCTGAATTTTACATAACATAAGAAACGCATGTATCATCTGCATCTGCATAGCTTCCATCTCCTCTGTTTGTCATCATATCAAAAAGCGCATTGATCCACAACATATCATTGTGGCAGAGTCCACTCCCTGTTTATTTTTTCACAAATGATTTTCCAGCATAATAAGATCAGCATAGTAATCGCAAGATACAAACTATACAATGTATGACAAACAGGAGGGTGATATCTTGGAAAGGTATGATGTGATTGTGATCGGTGCCGGAAATGGCGGGCTATCAGCAGCAGTCACCACGGCACAGGCAGGACTGAAGACGCTTGTTCTGGAACGTCATAATCTGCCGGGCGGCAGTGCCACAAGTTTTGTGCGTGGCCGGTTCGAATTTGAAGCCGCACTGCACGAGCTCTGTGATCTCGGAACCAGCGAACATCCCGGAACAGTACGCAAATTATTTGAACAGTACGGTGCAGATGTAGACTGGAGAATTGAACAGAAGCTGTTCCACCTCATTGTTCCCAACGATCTGGACCTTGTGCTTCCGACAGGAATCGAGCCGTTTTGTGCCAAAATGGAAGAGCTGGTTCCCGGTTGTGAGCCCAGCGTACGCAAGCTTCTGGACCTCGGAAAACTTGCCGGTGAAGCACAGAGCTATGCAATGAAGCCAAATGCAAGCAAGCTGGTAATGATGACAAAATACGCAGATTTTCTTCGCATGGCATCCTGTACCACCGACGAGGGAATGGAAGCGATTGGCATGCCCAAGAAGGCGCAGAATATCCTGAACACCTACTGGTGTTATCTCGGTGCCGCACCGGATCAGCTGGATTTCCTGACCACCTGTCAGATGATCTACAAATATGTCTACTATAATCCGGGAATGCCAAATAAAAAATCCCACAACCTGTCTCTGACTCTCGAATCCACACTCCGAAAGTCCGGCGGTGAAATATGGTACAACAGCGAGGTCGTCCAGATCCTGATTGAAAATAATTCCGCAAAGGGCGTGGTTCTTAAAAACGGAAAAACAATCCTTGCAAAGCATATCATTGCAGACTGTTCTCCCGCAGCCGTCTATGGAAAAATGATCGCCGATGACGTGCCACGTCCGGAGATACCACTCCGCCTTGCAAATGCCCGCAGCATCGCGCTTGAGCTTGAGACGATGTACATCGGCCTGAATCGGTCGGCTGAAGAACTGGGCATCGATACCTATTCCACCATCATCATGAGTGATGAGGATCCGGAGGTGACATTTACCAAATCCAACGGTACAGATAAGGGCACCTTCATTGCCAACTGTCTGAACCTGATCATACCGGATTCCTCTCCGAAGGGAACCTGTACTCTATTCCTCACCACCTTCGGAGATTCCTCATTCTGGGGAAAGGTAAAGCCGGAGGACTACTACAAAATAAAAAATCAGCGCATGCGTGACTGGGTTGATTATTACGAAAAGAACACCGGCATAACGATACGCCCGTATATTGAGGAGATTGCCTACGCTACGCCTGCAACCTTCTGCCGCTATCTGAATACCCCCAACGGTACACCATATGGCTATCAGGTTACGTACTGGGACAATATAATCTCCCGCCTCACCAGCATGGACAAAGAGACAGGCTATAAAAATCTCCGGATCACCGGCGCCGCTGCCGAAAATATTGACGGATATAATCTGTGCTATCTGAATGGAAATATTCAGGGACGAAAGACGATCAAAGACGCAGAGGAGGATAGATAATCATGGCAAAAGCACCAAATCTTCATTCCATCAGCCCTCTTCGCTTCCAGAAGCTGAAAAAAATCCGCGAAGAGGAAATCAGAAAAGCAGCGGCTGCCCCGCTTCCAAAAGTATTTCCTGTCAATGCACTCTCTGCTGCGCTGCATCCGGACCGGCAGTATGGAATCATTACCGCAGTTAAATCCTGGGACGCAAACTGCAAAAGCTTTACATTTTCTCCTGATACTTCCAGAGGTACCACCCAGTTTGCCTGGTTCCAGGCAGGTGCTTATATCTGTGTATTCCTTGCGTTTGACGGGATGACGCTGACCAGGCCCTACTCCATTTCCTCCTCTCCGAGGGAAACACTCAATGGAGGCACCTGCACCATTACCGTAAAACGTGTTCCGGGCGGCCTTGCGTCAAACTTCATGCTGGACCACTGGAAAACCGGTGATCAGGTTACCTTATCCGGGCCTCTTGGAGAATTTGTATATCTGCCGATTCGGGATGCCGGAACCGTCATCGGGCTTGCCGGTGGCAGTGGAATCACTCCTTTTCACGCATTCGCCAAATCCATTGTGGAGGAAGATGAGGATTTCAACCTGATTCTTTTCTATGGGAGCCGCACGGAAAAAGATATTCTCTTCAAAGAAGATTTCGATCTATATCAGAAGGCTTCTGATAAGATAAAAGTCGTCCACGTACTGAGTGACGAGGACAAGGAAGGCTATGAACATGGATTTATTACTGCAGACCTGATCGCAAGATATGCGCCGGAGCAGTACTCTGTATTCATGTGCGGTCCTGCCGGAATGTACAAATTCCTTGACCAGGAGCTCGGTAAATTACATCTTGAGCAGAAATGGATCCGTCATGAACTTCAGGGAGAGGTCCATAATGCATCCGCCCAGCCGGATTACCCGGCTAATCACGCAAAAGTTCCTGATACGGTCCAGATTACCGTCCGAATCTGCGGCAATGTACAAACACTGCAGGCATCTTCCTCTGACACCGTTCTGCAGTCACTGGAAAAAAATGGCATCGCAGCACCCGCACACTGCCGGTCGGGTGAATGTGGGTGGTGCCGCTCCCGTCTTGTCAGTGGAGAGGTCTTCTGTCCCAAACAGATGGAGCATCGCCGCGCTGCAGATGCTGACTACCATTATTTCCATCCCTGCTGCAGCTTTCCAATGAGTGATCTGGAGATCGAAATCGCACCTGAAAAGGGTTGAAAAACAGCACAGCATATATCAAATCCATGCAACATACACGATAAAGCAGGCGGCCTTATTCAGACCGCCTGCTTTATCGTGGCATATAGTATATATAATGGATCAGATCAGTCTTTCGATGATCGAACAAATGACAGAAGCTCATCGACCGATTTTCTCGCCGGTGCAACTCCCTGTTTGACCGGATAACCCATCGCAATCAGCCCTGATACTTCCTCATCATCCGGGATTCCCATGTCTTCCCCTACCCTGTCTGCGTCAAAAATACCAAGCGTTACGGTACCCACGCCGTAACTGAATGCAGCCAGCTCTAAGGCTTCTGTGGCAATACCTGCATCATAGGACTGCCAGTGCTTTCCCATCGGTGTTGAATAGGTGCCATCCTTCTCATACCCGGAAATATTTTTCTTTGATGTAAGGACGATCAATACCGGGCAGCGCGTGATAGTCTTTCTGTTGAATTCAAATCCAAGCGTATCATTCTCGGCGATTTTCTCCTTCAGCGCCTGATCATAAACGGCATAATAGCGTACCGTCTGGGTATTTTTCCAGCTTGGCGCAAATCGTGCCGCATCAACAATCTTCCGGATGGTTTCCTCAGAAACTGGCTCGGGACTGTATTTTCTTACACTTCTTCTTGAAATAATACAATATTTTGCATCCATCTGCTTTCCTCCGTGATCCACCAGACAGGTGGGAGTTTCCATAAAAAATATCTTTACGTACTGGCTTCCCTCCCATCATACTCCCGTATACCAGGTTTCTCAATATTAATGAGGTTTCACCGAAACGCCTTATCATGAGGTTTTGCCAAAAAGCCGCCTTCCATGAAAATTCCCACTTTTGCCGGACCCTCACTCATGCAGAAGCATGCTGACATATGTAAAATTGCAGACGTGTAAAATCATTCCACCAATAAATGAAGGAATCGTAAGATAGTACACGCATCGTGGAAGAAAGTTGACGAAAATCTCTCTGCATATTCCTATAATTTAGTAGGAAATAGCAAAAGTGCCCTGAAAGGATCCTGAGCCAGGCCATGGGTACCTTTTGAAAAGCAGGAAAATGCAGGAAAAGCACAAACAAATGGGAGGTTTTTACAATGAAACAGAAAGCGATGGACATGAAACTGGTACTGCGTCCGCTGGTCGGATGTCTGACACATACCCACTTCTGGGAGGGACCATGCCGTGCAGGTCACAGAGAGGACATGACGCCGGAAGCAGAGCAGAAGGCCGCTGACAAAGCCTTTAAAGAGTCCGTGAATATGCTGAAGGGAACCATCAATGAGGTGGAGTATCTTCCCGCACTCGATATCAGATACACTGAAAAATTCACCGTCACAAAGGAGATGTGGTCGAAGGTAGAAGAAAATCTGGATAAAGTGGATTACTTCCTCTGCATGGGATGGAGAATCCCGCATCTCGAAAGATACAAAAAACCTGTGATAATCCTGCAGAACGGCAACGAAGGCATTGACTTTGCAGCGTATTGCAGAGATATCGGACTGGAGGCCTATGTCTGCATGGACATGAAGGACCTCAATGAACTCGTCCATCTTCTGTGGGTCAGAAAAGCAATCGCCAATACCAGGGCACTGGTGCTTACCGCAGGCAGCCAGCCGACCTTCGGCATCCAGTCCCTGATCCGCGATCCGGAGATTCTCCGTCAGAGATACGGTCTGGAGGTAATCAAGCTTCCGTTTACTTCTATTGTGCCCTACCTGGATGCTGTGACAGATGAGGAGGCCCGGCCGATCGCTGACAGAATCATCGCAAACGCCAAAGACACCAGGGTAAATACCGACTGGTTCATCAATGATATCAAGTATTATCTGGCGGTTAAAAAGATGATGGATTTCTATGACTGCAACGCCTTTTCCACAGCCTGCCATGAGCTATGCACCTCAGAGATCCCACAGAATCGCAAGTTCACGCCCTGTATAACACATTCTCTTCTGAAGGATGAAGGTATTCCGAGCGGCTGTGAGGAGGATCTGAACGCTCTGATGGCCATGTGCGTCATGCAGTATCTTGGAAAGCGGTCTGCCTTCATGGGAAATCCGAACATGGAGACCGATGAGATCCTGCGTATCCACCACGCAGTTCCGGCGCTGCAGATGAATGGTTATGGCACCCGGAACCTCGACTACAAGCTCTGGGCTTTCACCGGACAGGGATTTGGAGGCAAGCTGCAGATTGACTTCGCGCAGAACGAGCAGGACACCGTCACATTCGGACGCTTCAACCCGAAAGGAGATACAATGTGCCTGGGCACCGGCAGGGTTCTGAAATCCGAATTTGTCGATGTGTACTGCAGTCCGTTCTACTATATCCAGATGGACGACGCAAGACATTACATGCACACCCTGGCAGGCTTCGGCCATCACCAGGTGCTTGTATTCGGCGATTACAAAAAGCAGATCAGGGAACTTGCAGAGATCATGCATTTCAATGTTGTAGAAGGATGATAAGAAAAAAAGGAGTCGGGCGATGATCTATCTGAATAACGCCGCCACTTCTTATCCAAAGCCGCAGTGTGTGCAGAAGGCATATGCCGCGGCTTTGGCCGCATTACCGGCCGGTCAGTTCCGGTCCGGCGCAGGAAATGACGGAGACGACAGTTTTAACCTCTGCAAAAAAAATCTGGGGAAGCTTCTCGGTATTGCAGATACACAGAGAATCTATTTCACTTCCGGTGCGACAGAATCTCTGAATCTTCTGATCAGAGGATGCCGGAGAAGGGCAAGTCAGTTTGTGACAACTGCCCAGGACCACAACAGCGTCCTCCGGCCTCTGTTTAATCTGACACCTGGAGAAGAACCGAAAATCCTGCCATGCGATACCTTCGGGCTGGTCCATCCGAAAGATCTCGAACAGCTTCTGGCGCACAACAGACAAAGCAGGGAAAACCCGCTGAAGGTTCTGATCCTCAGTCACTGTTCTAATGTGACAGGCGCCGTTCAGAATATCCGGGACCTGTCACGGATTGCGAAGAAATATGGCCTGCTCGTCATTCTGGATGTCTCCCAGAGTGCCGGATGTCTGGAAGTCCGGGCAGATGCCTGGGGTATTGACGCCCTCGCCTTCACCGGACACAAAAGTCTGCTGGGTGTACAGGGGACCGGCGGAATGTATATCCGCAGGGGCGCGCCTGTTTTCCCGGTCAAATTCGGAGGAACCGGAAGAGACAGCAGCCGGCTGACCTATCCTCTGGCGGCAGCGTCTCCGGACAGTCCTCCCGGCAGCCTTCCCTATAGCCTTCCCGACAGCCTTTCCGGCAGCCTTCCCTATAGCCTTCCCTATAGCCTTCCCGACAGCCTTTCCGGCAGCCTTTCCGACAGTCCCATGGATCCGGACCTTGCGGATACATATGAATATGAAACTGGAACCGGAAATGGGCCGGGTATTGCCGCTCTGGCCGCTGCAACCGGATGGGTCCTCGAAAAAAGACTTTCTGCCATTACAGAAAAAGAGTATGCTTGCATCAGAACGCTGTATGAAAATCTCGGGACGATTCCAGGGGTGAAGCTGTATGGTGACCCGAAGCATAACCACGGACCGGTCATGAGCTTCAATATCCAGGGAATGAAGGCATCCGATGTCTCCTATATTCTGCAGAACAGCTACGGAATCGTGACAAGGTGCGGGCTGCACTGCGCACCCCTGATACACGGCCACATCGGCTCCGGCAGAGACGGTACCGTAAGAATCAGCGTATCGTGGTTTACAGATGAATCAGATCTGAATGCCCTTCTGCATGCAGTATCTGAGCTGTCCGCTGCGGTTTCATAAAAAATGAAGGTTGCAAAAGCCGTACTTTTATGCACAGAAAAGGAAGGTTTGGAATAATCCGGTGAAAAACA
Organism: Eubacterium sp.; assembly: GCA_020844525.1. Classification (GTDB taxonomy): domain Bacteria; phylum Bacillota; class Clostridia; order Lachnospirales; family Lachnospiraceae; genus Bilifractor. The sequence continues at coordinate 878 of JAJGAH010000052.1, read as the reverse complement.
TACAACAGAACAACAATGCAAACCAGAAGAAGGAAAAAGAGAGAATTGTTTTTGTCAGAAGAATTCCTTCCCGCGAACGCTGCGCAGAATCCGGCTGGTATGCCTGGGACTACCTGCTGAGCGCTCCGATGGATCAGGCGTTTATCATGAGACTGAAGGACCTGGGTGGATCTTTTGTCTTTCTCCACATGCTGAAGAAGCCTTTTTTTAAGCTGGAATCTGATTATTACGCACTCAAAGGCGTACTTGGTGACGATTTCTTTCGCGTTGCGACCCATGAGGATAATGAAGTCCTGCTGAAAAGGGTCGAGAATTTTATTAATGGAGCAGATGATCATGATCATTCAGAAGGACACGACGAAGCTTGATCCCAGATTCCCCTTCCAGATCCAGAGACGGATTTTGAAGAGGCAGGACAATACAGAGAATTCCTTTCACTGGCACAGCTTCTGTGAGATCACCTGTGTTGAAAAGGGAAACGGGAGATACTTCGTAAACGGACAGACCTGGTCTATGCACGCCGGAGACATCATCATCTTCAACAACGTGGAGCTGCACGGATGGTGGGTGGAGGATCCGGAAATGGAAGTGACAGTCATGATTTTTTCGCCTGAATTCGTGGACACCCCATCCTCGTCATTTGATGCCAGCTATCTGCAGCCCTTCATAGAGCGCGGAACAAATTTTCGCAATGTGATCCGTTCCGACGAAAAATACGTCACAGAAATTGTATCGATCCTGCATGATATTGACCGCGAATCGAAGATGAAGGAAACCGGTTACCGGCAGATGATCAAAGCACAGGTCCTGCGCCTTCTCACCCTGCTGATCCGCCATTATCAGAATGATGGAAGTGCAGGCGATGATCATCAGCGGCT
>JAJGAH010000051.1 GCA_020844525.1 Eubacterium sp. | reverse complement strand
AGGATCGCCTCCAGAAGACGAAGAACTCCGGAAAGCGTATCGCCAAGCAGCACTTCTCTGAATGCATTCGTAAACATGATCCCAGGTACAAGGAGCATGATGTCTCCGATCAGAATCTTGTCACGGTGCAGAACCGGAATCAGCAACGCCAGCAGCGCAATCACGAAACCGGATAAAAAAGAACCGGCGCAGGTAAAGGACGCCGTGTTGAGACAATAAGGACGAAAATAAATCTGCATCCAGAAGATAAAGACAGCTACAACTGCTGCGGCCAGAGCATCTGCCGGAGTTCCCCCGAAGAATATCGTAAATGCCGCCGCTACAAGAATGTTCCCGATCAGCCTGTCTTTCTTGGAGGCATATATCCTCCGGATTCTGTCAAGCCGCCGGTCGAATTCTTCGACAGAGAAGGGAGCATGACAGAACTGGCGGCTCAATGCATTGAGGCTTTCAAGCTTGATAAAATCATTGTCGGTATCTCTGCGGATCCGGCGCGTCTGCGCCAGGGACGTTCCATCCTTCCAGCAGATGGTCACACTGATATGAGATGTAATGACGAAGACATTCATCATTTCAGCGCCAAATGCTGTGCCAATTCTGTTCAATGTATCTTCTACCCGGCTGATTTCCGCACCGCTTACCAGAAGCTCCTCACCAAAATCAAGAAGAGACTGCATAATCCGGTATTGCTGATTCATGATCATCCTCCCCAGAAGCCATTTGTTGCAAAAATAAATCACTTATACTGTATTCGCGGCAGGTTTTTGTGTCAATATGGATATAGCATAAATAATTTTTCAGAGTTATACTTATTACATAAACATTTCTAAAATACGCAAAAGAAATGAAATAGATCTGTTGCAAGGATGGTAAGTGTTTATGAATACCTCGCCGCAATATTATTTTGACCAGGCGATTGAGCCCTTTTACATTGCATTTCTGGCGGTCTGTCTCGTGATTTCAGCGCAGATTTACAGCAGAATATATTCCTCGATTGGTCGCGAGAATGAGATCAAGGCTCTCAAGAGGATCATATGGGTCTATGTGATCTATACGGCCGAGAACATGCTGTGGGTCATCCTGTCCTTTCACACCAGTCTCTATAAGTTCATCACATTCATTGAATATACAGATTCCGGTGTTCTTGCGCTGTTTACGTATTTCTGGTTTTTGTTTGCGTACAGTTTTTTAAATGATTTCAGTGAAAAGAGCACACCGGTGGAGATTGCTACAGCACTCCCGTTTGTCACCTCGGCTGTGATCACCGTGTCTTATTTATTGAATTTCGCTGGCATCCTGGGAAGGGAAAGGTTTGATTCTGATCTCCTGTATATTATGAATACACTGTTGGACAGTGTGTATCTGGTGCTGGCGTTCATACTTACCTTGTACAGAGTACTGCAGGAGAAGTATAAGACCAGGCGTCATCACTTCCTGGTCCTTCTGCGGTGTATTATTTATCCGGCGATCGGTGCGGGTTTTAGTTTTTTTATCTCCTACGTGCCCTATATCATACTGAGTATTCTTCCGTCGATCATAGAGATTCTGATCGAAATGCAGAACGCCAATATTTATACGGACGCTCTGACCCAGATCAACAATCGTTACCGTATCAATGAATATCTGGAGAAACACTGGGAACGTTGTTCAGAGGACCATCCTATGGCAATCTATATGATTGATGTGGATAAGTTCAAGAAGATCAATGATACATACGGTCATCTTACCGGTGATAAGGCGCTTGTCGCAGTTGCGGATGCCATGAGGGATTTTGCCACAGAGGGCATGATCATCGGACGATTTGGCGGAGATGAATTTATTCTGCTGGATTCGGGAAATCACGATCCGGAGCAATTGATGCAGGGACTGAGAAAGAATATTGCCGATATCTCCGACCAGCGAGGATTTCCGTTTCGGCTCACTATTTCCATTGGCTATGCGGTCTGTACCAGCCCGGAGGAGACGATCGCTTCAGTGCAGGATCGGGCAGACCGGGAACTCTATATCGACAAAAAACGGTGAACTCCTGGGGCATTCCCTTTGAGGCATTGCAGGAATAGAGAAGCAGTTAAACAAATGTAAAATGCTGCACTACATGGATCAGGTATGAAAACGGGAAACGGCCCTGCTGTGCTCCGATCGGGAAGCGCGGCAGGGCCGAAAGTGTCTGCATGGCAAACTACACAAGCAGAAGATGCAATATTCCTGGCAGGGAATACACTATTGTTTGCGCTTTACATTTATTTCATCCTGATCAGCTCGTAGGAGCGTGTGCCGAGTCCGATTTTCTCCGCGTGCTCCAGCGTTTCCTTCCAGCGCACATTCGGATTGCTGTCAAGGAAATGATCGTGGTAATGATGCCAGTCAGGCTTTGCCAGGTTGTCACCGAGCTGGCTGTTCGGAAGCGGTGTGGCAGCGAGACAGGCGTCTACGCATGCCTGGTCCAGGGCAACCGGGTCGAAGGAAGCGAACATGCCGATATCCGGAAGAATCGGCGCATCGTTTTCCGGATGACAGTCGCAGTTTGGAGAGACATCCGTGATCAGGCTGATATGGAAGGTCGGACGTCCGTCGCAGACTGCCTGTGAATACTCTGCGATCTTACATCCGAGAATCTCATTGGCGTCCTCGTTGTCGTTCTCGATGGCATCGTAATTACATGCACCGATACATCGGCCACAGCCCTTGCACAGGTCATGATCAATGTGTGCCTTATTGTTCTCATAGAAGATGGCGTCAGATCCGCATTCCTTTGCACAGCGGTGACATCCACGGCAGTTTTCCTCAATGACATGTGGTTTGCCGGAATTGTGCTGGTGCATTTTTCCTGCACGGCTGCCGCAGCCCATGCCAAGATTCTTCAGGGCACCGCCAAAGCCGGTTGCCTCATGGCCCTTGAAATGTGTCAGACTGATCAGAATATCAGCGTCCATGATGGCATGGCCGATGTAAGCTTCGTGCAGGTATTCTCCGTTGCGGATCGGCACGATGACCTCATCCGTTCCCCGCAGTCCGTCACCGATGATGACATGACATCCGGTCGTCGCCATGTTGAAGCCATTCTCCTCGGCACAGCTGAGATGGTCAAGGGCATTCTTTCTGCTTCCCGGGTACAGGGTATTGCAGTCGGTGAGAAACGGCTTGCCGCCAAGCTCCTTCACTACATCTGCAACAGCCTTTGCATAGTTCGGGCGGAGATAGGAGATATTGCCCAGCTCTCCGAAGTGCATCTTGATGGCGACAAATTTTCCATCCATGTCAATATCGCCGATGCCGGCCCTGCGGATCAGCTTTGCCAGCTTGCCGGGAAGGCTCGGACCCTGCGGATGGGTACGGAAATCTGTAAAATAGACCTTTGCTTTTTCCATGATGTTTCCTCCAAAATCATGATGTATACAGCCCGGTTATGATGAGGTACACAAACCAGGTCAAAAAAATGATCAGCCGGATGTTGAAGTGCTGGATGCATGAACCAAATGACCTGAATTGTGTACTCTTGAAATGTTCTTATCTGTTATTATATGAAATTCGATAACATGGTGCAAGTCTCCGGAACGGTCTGAAGAGTGGGATATTTTTATGACAAAAGGCAGATGCGTCTGCGTCGAAAAAAGAGAATTTTTATGGTATTATAGGAAAGTATTGAAAATATATAATACGAGAAAATATCAGTAAGAAGGATGGAACAGCAGGTATATGAATATTGCAGAACAGATTGCGAAGGAATTGGAAATACAGCCCTGGCAGGTGGAGGCTGTCATCAATCTGATTGATGAGGGGAATACCATTCCGTTCATCGCACGTTACCGCAAAGAGAAGCATGGTGAACTGAATGACGAGCAGATCAGGAATCTGAGTGAGCGGCTGACTTATCTCAGGAACCTTGAGGACCGGAAGGCAGCCGTCCGCTCTTCGATTGAAGAGCAGGGGAAAATGACGGAGGAGCTGTCGAAGGCGATTGATCAGGCGGAAACCCTGGTCGTACTAGAGGACATATACCGTCCGTACAAGCAGAAGCGCCGTACGCGAGCGGTTGTTGCCAGAGAGAAGGGCCTGGAGCCGCTGGCACAGACCATCCTGGAGCAGAAGATCAGTCATCCTCTGGAAGAGGAAGCACAGAAATATATTGATGCTGAAAAAGGTGTGAATACTGCCAGTGAGGCAATTGCCGGAGCAACAGATATTATTGCAGAGATGATTTCCGACAACGCGGATTATCGGACCGGTATCCGCAATTTCACCAGAAAGACTGGCATACTGGTATCGCAGGCAAAGGATCCGGATGCAAAATCCGTGTACGAGATGTACTACGATTTCCAGGAGCCGGTTTCGAAAATCACCGGATACCGTGTTCTGGCGATCAACCGCGGTGAGAAGGAAAATTATCTGACCGTGAAGATTGATGTGGATGTGAAGAAAATCATTCTCTTCATTGGTCATACACTGGTCCGCAGCAACAATCCAAATACCTTGCCGGTACTCATTGCCGCCATGCAGGATTCCTACAAGCGGCTGATCGGACCCGCAATCGAAAGAGAGATCCGGAACGAACTGACCGAGATGGCGGAGGACGGGGCGATCAAGGTATTTGACAAGAACCTGGAGCAGCTGCTGATGCAGCCGCCGATCACAGGTCAGGTCGTGCTCGGATGGGACCCGGGATATGCCCATGGCTGCAAGCTTGCAGTTGTGGATGAGACAGGAAAGGTCCTGGATACGGCGATCATCTATCCGGTTCCACCGTCCTCCAACATGAAGCCGAACGCACGAAAGATGGAAGAGGCAAAAAAGCTGGTGAAGAGCTGGATTTCCAGATATCACGTGACGCTGATCGCGCTGGGAAATGGAACGGCGTCCCGTGAATCGGAGCAGTTTATTGTGGACCTGCTGAAGGAAATTCCCGGGTGCAGGGTAAAGTATATGATTACCAATGAGGCCGGAGCTTCCGTCTATTCCGCCAGCAAGCTGGCAGCGGAGGAATTTCCGGATTTCGATGTGGAACAGCGCGGCGCCGCGTCCATGGCAAGACGTGTACAGGATCCCCTTGCGGAGCTGGTCAAGATTGACCCGAAGGCGATCGGCGTTGGCCAGTACCAGCATGATATGAACCAGAAGCGGCTAGATGAGGCACTTGGCGGCGTTGTAGAGGACTGCGTAAACCGGGTCGGTGTGGACCTGAACACGGCATCAGCGCCACTGATGGAGCATGTGTCCGGTGTAAGCAAGACGCTTGCGAAGAATATCGTGGACTTCCGTGAGAAAAACGGCCGCTTTGTCAGCAGGCGGGATCTTCTGAAGGTGCCAAAGCTGGGGCCGAAGGCCTTTGAGCAGTGCGCCGGATTTATGCGGATCGCAGGCGGAAGTGAGCCACTGGACAATACCGGTGTGCATCCGGAGAGCTACCAGGCGGCTGACGCGCTGATTGACGGGCTGGGCCTGGACAAGAAGGCACTGTTTGCTTCCGCCAGAACCAATGAGCCGCGGGTACGCGTAAAGGATTACGCAACCATGGCGGAAAAGCTCGGTATCGGCGAGCCCACGCTGAAGGATATCGTCAAGGAGCTGAATGCACCTGGCAGAGATCCACGTGAGGATATGCCAAAGCCGATTCTCCGCAGCGATGTGCTGACGATGGAGGACCTCAAGGTCGGAATGGTTCTCAAGGGGACCGTGCGCAACGTCATTGATTTCGGTGCGTTTGTGGACATTGGCGTGCATCAGGACGGTCTGGTACATATCTCGGAGATGTCCGACAAGAAATTTGTCAAGCATCCCCTGGACGTTGTTTCTGTCGGCGATGTGGTTGATGTGAAGGTCATCAGCGTAGATCTGGAGAAGAAGCGGATCGGACTTTCCATGAAAATCTGATGATGATAAATCGGAGCAGGGAGGCTGTTGTCTTCCTGCTTTTATGCAAAGGGGGAAAAAATATGCTGAAAGAGCTGAACAGCCCGGTGATCTACCTGATCTGCGGGACCATTATTCTGTTTGTCGCCATTGTCTGCGTGATAGCCCTCGTCCGGGCCTGGAGAGCGGGCGTTCGAATCGGAATGGATAAGGGAAAACTGAAACGGACGGTCACGTCCAGTTTGACATTTTCCATTCTGCCGAGTATAGGCATTCTGCTGGGAGTTATCGCGCTCTCCGGCAGTCTCGGAACTCCCTGGCCATGGCTGCGTCTCTCGGTCATTGGAGCCCTGCATTATGAGACACAGGTTGCAGAAGCAGCATCAGAGGCGGTCGGTATCGGTTCGCTTTCCGCGGAGCATATGACACCGAAGGCATTTGCAACGATCGCCCTGTTGATGAGCGTCTGCATCATGTGGGGCATGGTGCTGTCTATTCTGTTTAACAAGAGCTACCTTGCCAAAATACAGAAAAAAGGTGCCTGTAAGCGGACAAATGGAAGGAAGGGCGGAGGATTTGGCGATCTGGCCATGACAGCCATGTTCATCGGTCTGGTGAGTGCTTATATCGGCAGCTATATCGGGAAATTTGTCTCCGGGAAAGGTGTGCTGACCTTTTCCGGAGACCTGACACCGCTGCTGGTCAGCATCGTCTCGGCAGCGGTCATGGCGGTCTTCACCTGGTTTATTGAGAGGAAACAGATGGTATTTCTGGAAAGCTTTTCCATTGCGGGCAGCATGATGATCGGTATGCTGGCGGCGATACTGATGTGAGAGGGGAGGTATAACGCATGGAAAAAACTGAAGATATCAAAAGTAAAGATCAGAACGTATGCCAGCATGCGGCTATGGATACAGAACATGACACACAGCAGGATCCGGATGAACGGCGCAGGTTCCTTGACAGATACAATCGCAACACCCACCGGATCGGACGGATTACAACGGCTATCGTTCTGGCAATGCTGATCGGAGCGCCATTTCTGATCGGTTCTTATCTTGGTTCCGAGCCGGATCTCGGAGCGGCCGGCAGGGCATTCCTTTCGGTTGGTCTCGTATGGACTGTGTCCAGCGTTGTTGAGTTTCTGGTATATACCCCGATGCTGGGAGCCGGCGGAGGATATCTCGCATTTATTACCGGCAATCTGATCAATATGAAGATCCCCTGCGCCATGAATGCCAGGGATATTGCCGGAACAAAATCCGGAACCACGGAGAATGAAATCATCTCAACGCTGTCTATTGCAACATCTTCTTTGGTGACCATTATCATTCTTGCTGTTGGTGTGCTTCTTCTGCAGCCGCTGCAGCCGATTCTCCAGAGCAGGACGCTTGCACCTGCATTCGACAATGTCGTACCGGCTCTGTTTGGTGCGATGGCCTATCAGTATTTTCGCAAGCTTCCGAGACTGTCCTGGATTCCGCTGCTGCTTATGTCGCTGTTATTTATTCTGGCACCATCACTTGGATCGCAGACCAGTATGATGATCCTGCCCTCCGGAGCGATTACCATTCTTCTGGCGTATGCGGCATGGAGAAGGCAGCAGATGGAGGTGTGAAATGGAAGTATTGATCATTGTACTGAAAATCATTGGTGTTCTGCTTCTGGTTATTCTCTCGCTGTTTCTGATCGCTGTTATCCATACATTGCTGATGCCGAAGAAGACATCCTCTTATGTGGCACATCCGGATCCGGAGCGGGAGAAGCTGTATGCAGAAAAATTATCGAAGATGGTCCAATATGAGACCGTATCCTATCCCGGAGAGCATGATGTAGAAAAGTTTGAGGGATTCCATGAGGTTTTGCGGAAGCTGTTTCCCCATGTATTCTCAGAGCTGGAGATTACAGATATCGATGGCAACCTGCTGATTTATTGGAAGGGGAAGAAGCAGGACAGGCCGCTTGTTCTGATGAGCCATCAGGATGTGGTTCCGGCAGAAGGTACCTGGAAGCATGAACCATTCTCGGGAGATATTGCAGAAGGAAAGGTCTGGGGGCGCGGAACCTCTGATACGAAATGCTCCGTCATGGGATTTTTTCAGGCCTGTGAGGAGCTTCTGACAGAAGGATATGTGCCGGAAAATGATGTATATCTGTCTTCCTCCTGCACTGAGGAATGGGCAGGGGATGGATGCCCGAAGCTGGTTGCCGAGATGAAGAGAAGAGGGGTAAAGCCCTACCTTGTATGTGATGAAGGCGGCGGAATCATAACAGACCCGGTCGGCGGCATCAAGGGAAACTTTGCGATGGTCGGTGTCTTTGAAAAGGGAAAGGCAGATGTAAAGTTCACCGCCAGGAGCAACGGCGGACACGCCTCAGCCCCGACAAAGGGTACACCGATTGCAAGGCTGGCCGGGTTCGTCACCGATGTGGAAAAGCACACGCTATTTAAGAAAAAGATGCTGCCACCGGTGCAGGCAATGTTCAAGACCCTGGCGCCCTATGCGGATTTCGGCATGAAGCTGGTATTTGGCAATCTCTGGCTCTTTAAGCCTATGCTGGTGCAGCTGATGCCAAAGATCTCAGCGCAGGGCGGCGCCATGCTGCAGACAACCATTGCCTTTACCATGCAGAAGGGTTCGGATGCCTACAATGTCATTCCGCAGGAGGCAACCCTTGGTGCCAACATGCGGTTTATTCCACATCAGGGCATGGAGGAGAGCCTGGACATTATCCGGAAAAAGGCAGAAACTTATGACCTGAAGATGGAGGTTCTTGCAGCCACTGATTATTCCAGATCCACTGATATTCATGGAGAGGCCTTTGGACTGGTGCAGAAGGTCATCGGGCAGACATTTCCGGGCTGTGCAGGAAGCCCCTATGTCATGACCGGAGCGACCGATGCACGGAACTATGAGGAAATCTGTGACAATGTTGTGCGGTTTGCACCGGTAATCTACGGTCCTGAACAGATGAAGGGCATGCACGGACTGAATGAAAATATCGAGACAAGCTGCCTGCCAGGCTGTGTAGATTTTTACAAAAATCTGATCCGGTCGAATCTATAACAGGATCAAAAGACTTTTCACAATGTAGGACAGGACGATAAACGAAAAAGTGCGGCCGCATCCTGCAAAATTGAAAAACAGACTATCCATACGGTCAGTAATATCTCTGGACGGATTTGTTAAAATGACTATAATCTTATACTGGTTGCATATAATAGCCGGCCGAATGGGCGGGCTATTATTTTGAGTGCTATAATATGTACCAGTTGTCTGATGACAGGATATTGAATATGAACGCCTTCCATGGCTAGACTGTATAAGGAAGGTTAGAATCATAAATGACATCATAAGGAAAGCAGTAAGGCAAAATAGCGATGAGTTACATTAAGGTAGAGGCAATTCAGAGGAAACTCAGACAGGTAGCGAAGAGTGGAAAGGTTCTTTATATTTCAGGCTCAGTCGGGATGGGCAAGACCGCGGCAGTTGAGTATTATTTCCGCCGTAAGAGCTGCAGGATGCTGAGCGGAATGAAGGGCTACTTTGAGGAGATGCCGGATTATAAGGATATTGAAGAAAATGCGATTTTTTTCGACGATATCTCAGAGATCACGGATATTGATTCTGAAAATTACGTGCGGGAAATTCTGGATGATAATACCGATAAGATGATTGTGCTTGCTGGTCGCGGTCAGGTTCCAGAATGGCTTACTCCTTATGCTATTCAGATGAACTTTGAATTTGCAGATAATTCGGATCTTCAGTTCACAAAAGAAAATCTCAAGGAGCTCTTTATTGGGGTGGACAGCAGTATTCTGGAAGATGATGGCGATTTCCTGCTTCGTCTCGGAATGGCGTGCAGTCAGAATACCCTGATGTATGTTCTGATCGAACGATACATGGAAAATGGAGAACCTTATACAGACCAGGTTCGGATTCTGGCTGAAAAAAATATCTTTTAGTATATGAATCGTGTGTTTTTTGAGAGAAAGCCGAGAGATATCCAAAACGCCATCTTGAGTCTGTGCCATTTTTCTTCTTTCAGTGCAGAGATGGCAAAGGTCATCACCGGTAACGGTATGATCGACGAACTGCTCAACCGGATGCAGGAGCGCGGAGACTTTATCGGTATTGTAGATGCCAGGCACTACCGTATCAATGATTTTTACCGCAGGTATCTTCTCTG
>JAJGAH010000050.1 GCA_020844525.1 Eubacterium sp. | reverse complement strand
TCGTTCCGCTTCCTGCCATGGGGACGGATTTTATGCATCAGAACTTTAATTTCCTTCTGAGTGACAATCCGGAGAACTCTCACCAGAAGAACAATGAGGAAGAAGTGCCCCCGGAAGCTGATATCCGCTTCAAATACCTCTTCCTGAAAATCCGGTCGTACTAAAAGGTCTCCCGGAAGTGTCGGATAAAAGATGGCGATAAGCCCCAGGATCTGCCCTGTTGCTGCCGGGTCTCCGGTACCAAACTCCAGATATCCGTCTATGCTGCGAGGCAGAATATGCTTCAGGAGCGCACCGATCTGACGGAGCGCCAGCTCCTTGAACTGGTAAAAGGACTCGGATTCCAGATATTCCAGCGTATCGGTGAATTTTCTCCAGAACGCCTGCAGCTTCTGCATGACCTTTTCGGTTTCTGTAAAAAAAGAAGTCAGACCTTTTCTGATTCTTGCGAACAGAGCACTGATCCTGGCGCCGAGGCGCGCCAGTGCGTTCGGCCGCTCACCAGGAATGACGGAAATATCGATCTGCTTTGCGGAGTCCGCTGTTCCGGCATCCGGATTGTACTTCCAGCGGCCGGGTTCTGCAGATGGACGGATTTTTGCCTGCGTCCATGTCTGCCCCCTTGCCTCAGAGGCGCTGTGGTAGGCGTTTTCCTTTGGGGATTTTTTCTTTTCTTTCCTTCGGTTCAATGTCTTCAGGATCGGGATTCCAAGCAGATAGACCTCAAATGCATGTGCACTGCGTCCATCTGAATGGTGAAAGGAAAATGTGATATGCAGAAAGTGAAACAGCCACCACATTTTTCCCTGCAGGTCAAAATCCTGCCCGTGCTTTTTCAGTGCCGCCCGATAGCAAAATGGCGTAAAGAGCAGCAGAAGTATGATGCACAGAATAATTCCCAGAATCCACAACAGGACAATGCCGATGATGGACAGAATCTTCAATAAAACTGCCAGCATTCTTACTCCTTCATGAATCACTGTGGCATAGGGTGATAAAAATCAGGCATCACATCAGCGTGCAGGCCCGGTTTTTCCACGTAAAAATGCTTTCATATCACAGGTTCCTGTTTCCTCCCAGGCATCCCTGGCGATGCGTGCAACGGTCTGGTAAGCCTCCCGTCTGCCAATCGCTACGCCGACTACAGGCGGAAGTGTGCGCAGGATGACATCGCTGCAGAGATATCTTGCCTCGATGATATCAAGCTGTTCCGCTTCATTGAGCGGATAGGTAATTAAAAATAAGCCTGGGAACCAGGCTCTCTTTTTCAGTGCGCGGCGGATCTTCTCTTTCTGTTCCCCGGCGCGGGTGCCGAAATATAGAATGCCTGACTGGTTTATTTCCGGGGTACCCATAATCCTGATTTCTTCATCTCCATATATGTGCTGTAGCCCTTTTCGAGGATCTGACGTTCATTTGTGAACTTCAGCAGGTGGTAGGCCTCGTGATATTTGTAGTATCCGGAATCGATAAAATATTCCTCCCACTGCGGCTTACTGTAATAGCTGCTTCCCATCATCAGATACCAGTGGACCTGTTTGTCGACTTCTCCTTCAGGGACTTCAAATGTATAGTGACTTGTCCCGACGAATTTTATGATTGTTGCCTTCGCCCCGGATTCTTCCCGTACCTCGCGAAGCGCGGTATCTGTGAACGTTTCTCCTTGTTCAACGGTGCCCTTGGGCAGCACCCAGCCCTCATAGCGGCCCTTGAAGTTCTTGTACAGGACGAGGATCTTTCCGCGGAAGATGACAATTCCCCCGCAGCTTACCGCATTGATCATGTGTTTATCCTCCCATAATTATTATCAGTATACGACAGTTCTCTGCTGTTCGCAAGGAAGGATATGACGGGGCTGCAGGGGAAGATTTTCATTCAGCTGCCAAAATAGGTTGTAAAGACGTCGCGCACTACGTTGATCGCCGGTGCTGTGCCGTCTCCACCGTTTTCGACAATGGCACAGACCACAATGTCGTTATTCCCTGTATTGGAAAATCCAACAAACCAGGAGTGTGCATGACCTTCGCTGTCGTATTCTGCAGTTCCGGTCTTGCCGACAATATCATATGGGAGGTCCGCAAGGGCTGTTCCGGTTCCGTTCTGTACAACGCCGCGCATGGCTTCTGTCAGATTGGAAGCCTGACCAGCATCCATAACCTCCTTATATGTGGCGGGCTCAGTGGTTTTTACGGTATTTCCGTCTGCACTGACCACCTTCTGGACAAAGTAGGGCTTCATCATAACGCCATCGTTTGCGACTGCCTGTCCGATCATGCACATCTGCAGAGGGGTAACACGGGTATCTCCCTGTCCGATTGCTGTCTGCATGGTCAGCTGGTCAGGTGTATTGGAATCCATGGTGAAGACACTTTCTGTGACGTCCAGATCGGTGTCCAGGCTCTGGTTCAGCCCGAAGTCCTCTGCAGCCTGCCGGAGGGTGCTCTTGTCGATATTGTTCATGCTCATATAGGCAAAGGCACAGTTACAGGAATTGGCGAAGGCACTTGCAAAGGTCTCCTGTCCGTGTGCTTCGTAGTTATAGCAGTGGATCGTAAAACCTGCATTTTCATAGGTGCCTGTGCAATTATAGGAAAAATTATCAAAGCTGCCGTTCTGACGCAGGTAGGCAAGCGCGGTCACAATCTTGAAGGTGGACCCCGGAGGATACAGACCCTGGGTGGCACGGTTCAGAAAAATGCCGTTGTCCGAGTTGGTCAGTGTGTCCCAGTCCTCCTCCACGGTATTGGGATCATAATTCGGGCTGCTGTAGTCCACCAGAACCTCCCCGGTGCTGACGTTCATGGCAACCACTGCGCCGGAATTGCTCCCCAGGGCGGAAGCTGCGGCTTGCTGAAGGGGAACACTGAAGGTGGTCACAATGTTGTCCCCGTCCTTTTTCTGCTCATTCAGGTCATTCTCCACCTGCGAGACGATGCTTGCGTGGGACTGGATAAGGTCATTGTTGTGACTGGATTCCAGTCCGCTTCCTCCATAGACAGAATAACCGACTGCCTGTGCAAAGAGCGAGCCATAGGGGTATTCTCTGGTCTCCGTACCATCATCTGCGACCTTTGTCTGTGCCAGCGCGGTTGTGCCGTCTGAAGCAAGGATAGAGCCTCTGATGATCTGCTTTTCAACCTCCTCCTGCCGCTTGTTCAGCGGGCTGTTCAGAAGTGCCTCGCTGTCGTTGATCTGAAAGTAAATCATATAGACGATCAGAGAGACAAACAGCGCCAGTGACACGAATGAGACAATGCGGTAGGGTCTAATGATTGCGGAGCGCGAGATCCTCTTTTGTCTGTTCTTCGATCTTTCGTTCGAGGTCTCCGGTGTCTCTGGATACCTGTCCTCTGTCCTGCCGCGGCCGGTACGCCTGCTCTGACCGGTACGGCTGTTCCTGCCGGTATTGCTGCGGCCGGAATCCCGGCTCGGCGCCCTGCGGCTGGAATTGTCTGTTTCTTCGTATCCTCTCTCGTCTTTCTTCCTCAAGTTCTTCGTCCTCGTCCTTTCTCATAATGTACAGGCCCTGAATGATGGAAATCATGGCAATGGTGCACATTAAGGAGCTTCCGCCATAGCTGACCAGCGGAAGAGTGATGCCCGTCATAGGTATGAATTTTGTGGTTCCGCCAACCGTCAGGAATACCTGAAATGCATACTCTGTTCCAAGTCCGATCGCGACCAGCTTGTAGAACGGACGGTCGAGGCGAAGCGCGATATTTACAATCAGCAGATACATTCCCATGCAGAGAAGTATCAGACAGATGGAAAAGATGACACCGAATTCCTCACAGATGGCGGCGAAGGTAAAGTCCTCATAGGCAAGCGGAATCATTTCGGGGTGCCCGTTAAACAATCCGGTTCCAAACCAGCCTCCCGCACAGACACCGAAGAGAGCCTGAATAATCTGATAACCGGAGCCCTCGTAATCGGCAAACGGGTCTTTCCAGACCTGCACGCGGACACGCACGTGTTCAAACATCTTGTAGGCAACAACACAGGCACCGGCCATTCCTCCGAGGCCAATTGCCACATATCCGGGATTCCGGGTTGCAACATACACGATGACAATATATGCGACGAAGTAAACCAAAGCTGCCCCAAGATCGGCAGACAACGCAAGGATGCCTACATGGATGGCAACAACAATGGTCGTGATCACGACCTGTTTGAAATCCGTGCGGTTCTGCAGCATGCCTGCCATAAAGAGCACGACGCTGATCTTGACGAATTCAGAGAACTGAAACGATATGCCGCCGATACTGACGTTCAGATTCGCACCGCCAGTGACACGGCCCAGCACCAGAACGACGCCGAGAAGAAGGATGCCGACAACGGCATAGAGCCAGGTCAGCTTTGATACCCAGCGCACCCTGCGGACAAATACCGGAATAATAAAGCATACCATGGTGGCGAATGCTGCTATGATGTACTGCTTCCGCGCGGTGTCCATTCCAAGCCGGGACTGCATGACCAGACCTACGGACAGGATCATACACATGGTGTTGAGCAGTATCAGGGAAGCCTTCCGGTATATAATCCGGTACAGGATCTGTACAACCAGGATGTACCCGATCACGCAGATCAGCATCAGGATCATGTAGGGGTCCTGGGACTGCAGGTACATGATTACATAGCTGACGGAGTTAAAGAGTACCATTAGCCAGATCTGGTTCCGCATGATCCGCCGTCTGGCCGTATCTGACTTTCTTCTCAGAACCATGTAGGTCTCGATCGTGAAAAAAATCATGATCAGGAGAAGCACGTATTTCGATATTTGTACAAGAATTTTTGTCATGAAGCAAATTCCTCAATTTGAGCAGAACGGTCGTCTTCTGAAAGGATTATTCTACACCGCGTCTGAAATGTCCGCGTGTGGTCTTCAGGTCCGGGATGTCCCGGCGATCCAGAAAAGCCTTCGCAATATCCCTGGCCAGTTCACCGCTTTCATCGGTAAACTGCAGCCGGAAGGACCGGAAATGCAGCCGGTCAAGCGCAGACAGCGTATCCGGGCGGTCTGCGATGTGCTCCTTTAAAAGGGACGTGGGAAGACTGTTGTATATAATATTGTAGCAGAAAGTACAGTGGCATTCCGCAGGAAAAGCAGCATTTTTCCTGTCCCTGAGGACAAGCCGCGCATCGCAGTGACTGCAGCGGTCCATCGTTTTCTTGAGACAGTGTGCAGACAGCATCATCGGAGCGCGTCCGTATACGATACACTCGCTCTGACTGTTGTCTCTGTGCCGGAGCTCCTGTTCATTGAGCTCCAGAGAGGCAGTGTTGCGGGGATAACCGTTCCGGGCAAAGAAAAGCTCCGCGCGGTTGTTCATGGTATAGATACCGGCATCCAGAATGGTCGCAGATACAAGGCCCATATCCCGAAGCAGCCCGAGCTCCTCCAGATTTCTGGTCAGTATGGCAGGCTTCCGGCCCGGGAATTCCTCCTGAAAGGCTGTAGTATAGGTTCTGATCAGAGAAGTCAGCCGGGTCTCCGCGTCTCTGCGCATAAGGTAGGGAAGCATCAGAAATGCATCCTTCTGACATTGATGTATATTGCGGAGGGCATCTGCCAGAGACAGGGGGCAATTCTTCTTCAGAAACATCTCAGCGTCCAGCCAGATGGCGGAAAGACCGTCAACCTTCTCCAGCGATGCAAGCTGTGCGAAGGTATTCACAGATGCGGTATATTCTGTGTCCGGTACCTCTGCAGGTCGGGATGGCATATCGCCAGATGCCGGTGGAGCGCTGTCCGCATCCGGTTCCACTGCCGGGGAAATCAGAGATTTAGCCAAGGCCGAAGCCATACTGCACTCCGGAACGACATTACGCTGTGTGTGCAGTCTGATCTTTTGGGAAAGCGCCTCGAATCCGTCCCGCCGCAGCTCGTTGAGCAGCTGCATCGGAACAAAGAGCTGGTCCTCCATCGAGATATCCAGTCTTTGGAAGAAAAAGTCACTGGTTCCGGTCTTGTTCATCTGGGCACGGACACGCTCTTCTGTCACAGGCTGGTTTTTAGCCTTCTGTATGCCGTCCCTCTCCATGTGAACATGGATAACGGACGTATGTGTACAGGATGTGTGTGTATCCCGATCCCTCTCTGTGGAAAATTCCCCGGGACAGTTATCTTCAAACCGGTCTATTTCAGAACCGGGCTGCTGGTCTTCTGCCCAGAAAAGATCAAGAACGGCACCACCAGCCTGCGAGAGTATCAGCCTTCCGGCCACCGGACTCTGCAGTTTCCGTCCTGCTTCTTTTGTGTTCAGCTCCTTTCGGATCTGTTCAGTCAGAGAAGCGGCAGCCTTCTGGCGGACATCAAGTGTTTTTTCGTTTTTCAGGGCGATCATATCGCGTCCGTTGCGTTCGAAATAACAGCCCTTGCTGAAACCGTCCCGGTTAAAGAGGTCCCAGAGGAATTTCAGGTCTTCTGGATCAACCAGATAGCGGGATGGGTCCTGGAAATACCGGTCAATGTATTTCCGATAGACAGAGACGACGCCTGCCGTGTATTCAGGCTTTTTCATTCGTCCCTCTATTTTAAAGGAAGAGATGCCTGCACGGATCATATCGGGAAGGATTTCAACCGTATTCATGTCCTTCATGTTGAGCGGATACCGGGTGTCTGGTCTGGTCAGAAGCCTGCCCTGCTCATATACATCGAAAGGAAGACGGCATACGCCGGCACATCTTCCACGGTTTCCGCTTCTGCCTCCGATCAGGCTGCTCATCAGACACTGGCCGGAATAGCTGTAGCACATGGCGCCGTGGATAAAGCTCTCGATCTCCAGGCCTGTCTGGTCATGAATACTCCGGATTTCTTCCAGAGAGAGCTCTCTTGCAGGTACGATCCGTGACATGCCGATTTCCTTCAGAAACCGCGCACCATGTACGCCGGTTATTGACATCTGTGTGCTGGCATGCAGCGGAAGTTCGGGGAAAACCTGCTGGAACAGATCAACGATACCGAAGTCCTGTACGATTACACCGTCCAGCCCCTCACGTACATAGGGAGCCATAAAGGTCTCCAGGTCGTGTTCGATCTCGGAATTTTTCACGAGCGTATTCACGGTCATGTACAGCTTTTTCCCGAGCCTGTGGGATAAATCGATGGCAGAACAGAGGGCAGACTCGTCCGGATTGTCTGCGTAAGCTCTTGCCCCGAAGCGGTTTCCGCCGATATAGACAGCATCGGCGCCGGCTATGAAGGCGGCCTTCAGGGCCTCAATGGACCCTGCCGGTGCCAGAAGCTCCGGCTTGTCTGCCTGATTAGCGTAAGTGTCCTTAAGATTTGCTGGTTTCATGCTCGTTACGTTCACGGAGTTTTGCATTTTCCTTCTTCAGTCTCTCGATCTCCATCTGGGCAGCAATCAGGTCATGCCTAGTGTCATAGGCAGACTGGTCCTTATCCTCCAGATCCTGCTCCATGGAATCCACCTGTGATTTCGCCTTAAAGTAATCATCCGCGATATTGAATTCCAGCAGCATGGATTTCATATCCTGCGTCAGCCGTCCAAACCCCTTCATGGAATGCAGCTCTGCAATCTTATTGTTCAGATAAAAAGCGACTCTTTGCAGGTATTCTTCACTTTCATAGCCTGACAGTGTGATCGCTTTGCCGTCAATCATTACTTTTATTGAATGTTTTTCTGCCATTATTTCTCCCCTTTTTTCCTGTTTATATTGTACTGATACCGTTTGCCATTTCGATAACATTTCAGTGTTTGTACCAATAGCCGGTATCGGTGCCTTGCTTAATGTGAGCTATGATTCCGGCATGTCGATGCCGAAATGGTGATATGCCAGCTCGGTTGCAACCCGGCCATTGTGCGTCCGGTTCAGAAAGCCGTTCTTGATCAGGTAGGGCTCATAGACATCCTCAATAGTACCGGAATCCTCACCGATTGCGGCGGAAAGCGTATCCAGGCCAACCGGACCGCCCTTGAATTTTTCTATGATGGTGAGCAGCAGCTTCCGGTCTGTGCGGTCCAGCCCATAGCGGTCAACCTCCAGAAGGTTCAGCGCCATATTGGCCACCTCGGACGTAATTCTGCCGTCATACTGGACCATAGCGAAATCCCGGACCCGTTTCAGGAGACGGTTCGCGACACGCGGTGTGCCACGGGAGCGGCGTGCAAGCTCGTGTGCACCGGACTCGTCAATTTCAACGTTCAGAATTCTGGCGGAATGCTGAATGATTTCACAGAGCTCGTCCTCCGAGTAAAATTCCATATGCAGTATTACGCCAAAACGGTCACGCAGCGGCGCAGTCAGCAATCCTGCCCTGGTTGTGGCGCCCACCAGCGTAAACTTTGGGAGATCCAGGCGAATGGACCTTGCCGAGGATCCCTTTCCGATCATGATGTCAATGGCAAAATCCTCCATTGCCGGGTAGAGCACCTCCTCTACCTGGCGGTTCAGCCGGTGAATCTCATCGACAAAAAGGATATCGCCCTCCTGCAGGTTGTTCAGTATGGCAGCCATCTCGCCGGGTTTTTCAATTGCCGGACCCGAGGTCACCTTCATGTGGGTGCCCATCTCATTCGCAATGATGCCCGCGAGAGTTGTCTTTCCAAGCCCCGGCGGTCCATAGAACAGGACGTGATCGAGTACCTCTCCTCTCTGACGGGCTGCCTGAATATAAATCCGGAGATTTTCCTTGGCTTTCTCCTGCCCGATATATTCATCCAGACTCTGGGGACGCAGGCTCTTCTCTACCGGTATGTCTTCCTGCCTGGTTTCTGTCTGTATAATTCGTTTTTCCATCAATTGTTCTCTTTACGGATTATTCCTTAATCATCTGATATTAGCAATAAAAAACAATTACTGTAATCATCTGATTCGTATAATAAAAAACAAATACTGTAGTGCTTCCTGCCTGTTGGAACCGTGCAAGTTTCAAAGCATATATCTTTTGCCCCTGACATCATCTTAAATAATGAAAAGCTGACGCCAGCTGAACTGCTATAAAACCGCAATCAAAACTGCAATCAGAAATGAAGGGTCATCAGATATGAGACAGCATCAGAATATAAACTTCAACGCTGCCTTCAGGATGGCTTCGGAATCCATCGACTCTGCCGGCCCGACCTTTCGTACCGCTTTCAGTGCCTCTGTGGCTGAATAGCCGAGGGCGACCAGAGCCGCAATGGCATCATCCATGGCAGTACCGCTACCTCCTGAGGCGGGAAGGCCTTCTGCCCCGGCGGGGTTGTCATGTGCAAGCTTCTTCTCAAAGGCATCATCCAATTTGAATTTGTCCTTCAGCTCCAGTATCAGCTTCTGTGCGGTCTTCTTTCCGATACCGGGGGCCTTGGCAATGGCGCCTGCGTCATCTGCCAGGACAGCAAAGCGCAGGCTGTCGGTGGTCATAGATGAGAGAATACCGAGTGCAGCCTTTGGACCGATACCGCTCACACCAAGCAGCAGACGGAAAACGTCCAGATCATCCCGGCTGTAAAATCCGTAAAGGGTGATTGCGTCTTCCCGGACAGCCATGTGCGTGTACAGCTTTACTTCATCTCCTGTGCGCAGGTCGTTGTCTGTCAGACTTGCCGGAACATAGATTACCCAGCCGACCCCGTGATTGTCAATTACAACATAATCCGGCCCGATCTCATCGATCGTGCCTTTTATAAATCCTATCATGTATTGTGATCTGCCAGCCATGAAATGTGGCGTGGCCGGCAGATTTCCTTTCTTTTCTATGTCCTTAATAGCAGGTACAAACGCCCATATTTCCATCATATTACCACGGAAGCCTTTGTTTTGTAAACGCCCGCTGCTACGCCCATTCGCACGGATACTCTGCTGAATACATTCAATTCGTCTTCCTGACGCATCAATGCAAGCATGCTCCTGTAAAAAAATAAATTTCAGCACACAACGGCAGTAGTACAGGGCTCTTGCCGCAGAAAAAACAGATGTATATAATCAGAAATGACAGAAATAAATGATACGGAGAAAGTAATGCTGAAAAGAGAAGAAGAAATAACAGGGGCTGCAGCTGCGAAGATCGGGGAATATTTTCCGGAGGGAAACGCAGTTCTGTTTGATATAGAGACAACAGGTCTGTCCTGGAGGACTTCGCATCTATATCTGATCGGTGCGCTGTTCTGCCAAGAGGGAAAATGGCAGATGGTG
>JAJGAH010000049.1 GCA_020844525.1 Eubacterium sp. | reverse complement strand
CATAGGTACTAAAGGCAGCACCCTTCGCCGGATCAAACTTCTCCGCTGCATGCAACAGACCGGTCAGACCCATATTCTCAATATCCTCAAAATCCAGGTCATTACCATAATATTTATGGTAGGACCAGGCATATTTGTCCACCAGCTTCCGGTTCTTCTCGATGAGCTCCTCCTGAGCGGAGGTATCACCCTTCTGAATCCTGCGGCAGAGCTCCGCATTCTCTTCATTCAGTTCAGCAAGGCTCTCCGTCAACTGCTTTTCAATCATGCTTTCCTTATTGCTCTCTTTTTCCATACCCGCTGCCTCCCTCTCAAGCATGCTAAAGACAGCGTATTGCATTTCTCAGATATTTGCAAGATGCCATCTCCTATTTAGCTCTATGTCCTGTTTATATAAAAAGCAGGCAGAAATTTTATGGTCCATTTGTCAGAGCATTACCGGCTGTTCAAAGATTTATCCGAATACCACTCTGGCTTTCGAAGCGAGGACTGTCTGACGAAGGCGCAAAGCGCCTGAGGAGTTCCGCAGCCTCATAACCTAAGGATAAATCTTTGTTACAGCCGGTTTGCGAATGACGACAGGACCATAAAATCCCTGCCTGCGCAACATTTCATTTATATTATTTATTTACTGAAGAAACTTCCCAGACTGAAGCCTGTCGGCATTGGAATAGTGCACATATAGATCGTTCCGAGAATGAAGCTCACCATGGAAATAGCTACAATCGCGTATTTATGCTTCCTGTTGCTGAAGGATCCCGCAATACCAAGCAGGAACAGCGTAATGCTGTAGAGCACGGATACCAGTCCGAAGGCATCTCCGTTGGAGTTGTCCTTCTGTCCCTGTTCCAGCACATCCTGGGACTCAGCGAGTAATTCATTGGCCTTGTCAAAATAGCTGTCGATAAAATCCTGATCAAACGGACTGGTCATTGCATTGTCCTTATCCAGCCACGCGTCAATGGTGCCTACCGGATCATCGTATTCCGCCTGCGAAAGATCTGTATTCCAATCGATCTTCGCAGCCATCTCCTCCGTGAGGTTGTCCTGCATCTTGTACAGAAGGGTGTGGGCTGTCTGCTCCATCATATCGGTGTCGTCCTTCTCCTTCGCAAAAACGTAGGTGAGCTGCATATCCGCAATGTCATTCCACAGCGATTCGTCATAGCTGAGCTGCTGAACCGCGGCGTTGTACTCCGAATTTCCTTCTGACGCAAGGTTATTACTCTTCGCGTAGTTTGTCGCCTGGTTGCCGCCGTGCAGCGATCCGATCCAGGACGCCCATGCCGTCGTCACCGCAGTAACACCCAGCATGATTACAATCAGCAGGTCAATGATGGCTTCCTTTGTCCACCGCTTTGTCTTTTCCGCCTCACTCATTTGTTCTCCTCCACTTTCACATTTTTTGTTTGCTTTCATCGCCTTTCTCATCCAGTCTGCAGATTACAGGTGGCAGACATCTGGATATTCTTACAATAAAGGAGGAGTGCGTAAAGCGGCAACTGCGGAAAAGAAAAGGTGCACGGAAAAATCGGTACTTGACAACAATCAGCATAACATCCCTGCCCCTGAACACTTCTAAAAGATGGCGATCGGCGATCCGTCCCATCAGCATTCTCAAATATTTACCTTACAAAAAAGCAGCTGCCTTAACATAATGGAAGACAGCTGCCTGACCCTCTGTCACAGGCGATTATCCGGAGGCGCAATCAGATATTCAGAAGATCGCTGTACACCGCGAGTGCCCCCTCTGTGTCATGGGCGAGTACACGCTTAGCGAGTACCTTGCCGAGCTGTACGCCCTCCTGATCGAAGCTGTTGACATTCCACAGGAAGCCCTGGAACATGACCTTATTCTCGAAGTGTGCAAGCAGCGCACCGAGGGTCTTCGGGTTCAGCTGATCACCGATGATGATGCTGGAGGGACGTCCGCCCTCGAAGTTCTTATTAAGGTTCTCGTCCTTCTTGCCGCAGGCAAAGGCAACGATCTGGGCTGCGACGTTCGCACAGAGTTTCTGCTGGCTTGTGCTGCCCTGAATATCTACATCCGTGCCGATCTGGCTGTTGCGGAAGCCCACAAACTGAAGCGGGATGATGGTCTTGCCCTGATGCAGGAGCTGATAGAAGGAATGCTGGCCATTTGTGCCTGGCTCACCGAAAATCACCGGTCCGGTCACGTAGGAGACCGGCTCGCCAAAGCGGTTGACGGACTTTCCGTTAGACTCCATATCCAGCTGCTGCAGATGTGCTGGGAATCTGGAAAGTGCCTGAGAGTAAGGAAGAACAGCTGTGGCAGGCATACCCAGAACATTCCGCTCGTATACGCCGATCAGCGCGTCCAGCATAGCTGCGTTCTTGCGCGGGTCCTTCTCTGTGGAAAGCCTGTCCTCAGCAGCGGCCCCCTCCAGGAAGTCTGCGAATACCTCCGGGCCAAAGGCCAGGGAAAGTACAGCGCCGCCAACGGCTGAAGTAGAGGAATAACGGCCTCCGATATAATCATCCATATAGAAGGCATCCAGATAATCCTTGCTCCTGGCAAGCGGTGATGTCTCAGATGTTACAGCGATCATATGCTTTGCCGGATCCAGCCCCTGTTTCTTCAGCGCATCCATGACAAAGGACTGGTTGGTCAGCGTCTCCAGCGTGGTACCTGACTTTGACACAAGGATAAAGATAGCATGTGCCACATCGGTAGAAGCCAGAACAGCCGCTGCATCGTCCGGATCTACATTGCTAATGAACTTCGCCTCCATCTTGAAATGGCCGGTCTTCTTTGCCCAGTTCTCCAGCGCAATATACATGGCGCGAGGGCCAAGGTCACTGCCGCCGATACCGATCTGAACCGCTGTAGTGAACTTCTCTCCCTTTTCATTTGTGATCTCACCCGCATGCACCTTATTCGCAAAATCCGCGATCCGTTTCTGCTGTTCAACATAGAAGTTTCTCTTGTCCGCTCCGTCCGCAACAACAGCATTACCGAGCTGTCCTCTGGTCAGATGATGCAGAACCAGTCTCTTCTCACCTGTATTGATCACCTCTCCATTATAGAGCGCCTCGAACTTCTCAGAGAGCTGTGCCTCATACGCAAGCTTTACAAGGACATCCAGGATCTTCTCATCCACTGCCTTTGCGGCATAATTATAAGCAAGACCCTCTGCCATTGGAACACTGTATTTCTTCACCCGCTCCGCGCCGCTCTCTCCAGACATAACCTCAGCGAGCTTAACAGCGTCTGTTTCCTGCAGTTCCTTGAACGAAGCAAGCGTATCAAGATTCTTCCAGCTGATCATTTCTGATTCCTCCTTGAAAATCTGTAATGTTGCTGTCAACCGCAAATGGGAAATGGCAGCATATCAATCACTTTTTCGTTCCCTATCATAGCATACCGACAAATGTGAAGCAATCGGCAGTACCGTCTGTTCAAAGATTTATCTGGTTCAGGATAAATCCTTGTTACAGACGGTACTGCAAATGACGACCGGGCTATGAAATCCCTGCCTGTATACCAGCTGGCTGTATTTTATCGCACATTATGACTTTCCAGTCTTGTGGTTGGACACGACATCGAAGATAACGGCTGCAAGCAGTACCGCACCCTTGACGATGTACTGGAACTGGTCCGGAAGACCCAGGATGGACATGCCCATGTTGATGACACCGAGCAGAATAGCACCAACCATAACGCCCGGAACCGTACCGGATCCGCCATATGCGGATGCGCCGCCGATGAAGCAGGACGCGATGGCATCCATCTCGTAGGAATTACCCATGTTACCATCTACAGAACCGATTCTCGCACCGACCAGAAGTCCGGAAAGACCTGCGAGCACGGACATCAGGAAGTATGCCCAGAAATATACCTTGCGCGGATCAATACCGGAAAGCTTCGTAGCCTTCTCGTTGCCGCCGACTGCATAGAAATATCGGCCAAATACAGTCTGGCTGGTCAGGAACGCGAAGATCAGAACCACTGCAAGAATCCAGATTACCATAACCGGAATGCCCTTGTAGCCCATCAGTCTCCCGGAGTACGCCAGGATCAATGCATCGAACACAACAATCCGTATAATCGTCGCCTTCATGGATGCGACCTGATATCCCTCCTTTGCCTTCTTCGCGCGGTTGCTGATCATAAAGATCGTCAGAAGAACGGCGATGATGATGCCGATCAGCAGTGCAGAGAAATAATGCTTTGCGCTGTCCAGTCCCGGAACCTGAATGTAGGATGTAAACAGGTTCAGGAACTTAGGATTCATGATGGCGATGGTCTTGGAATCCAGGATTACACGGGCAATACCTCTGAAGAGGAACATGCCTGCAAGAGTGCAGATAAAGGGCGGGATGTGAATATAGCCGATCAGCCACCCCTGCCAGAGACCGATCACAGCGGCGATTGCCATGGAAAGCAGGATTGCCATGCCGGGGTTGCCGCCCATGTCCATGATCTTGGCTGCAGCCGCTGCGGAAAGGCAGAGTGTCGAACCAACGGAAAGGTCTACGTTACCACCGGTCAGGATGCATAGAAGCATGCCGCAGGCCATGATCAGCACGTAGGCGTTCTGCAGAAGCAGGTTGGAAATATTCTGTGAATAAACCAGTCGGCCACCGGTCAGGAATGTGAAAAAGATAAACACGATGACCAGCGCAAAGACCATGGTGTATTTTTTGAAGAATGCACTGACTTTCATATGATTGCCTCCATTTTCTAATATACGTTTTCTGTCCTGAATACATCAGGGCATTTCACTTCTTCTCATCCTTCAGGATCGCGCTCATGATCTTTTCCTGCGTGACCTCTTCAGCAGAGAACTCTCCGGCCATTTTTCCTTCATTCATGACATAGATTCGGTCGCACATGCCAAGCAGCTCCGGGAGCTCAGAGGATATCATGACGACAGCCTTGCCCTGTGACACCATATCGTTGATGATCTGGTAAATCTCATACTTGGCGCCGACATCAATGCCTCGCGTCGGTTCATCGAGGATGAGGACATCCGGCTCTGCAAACATCCACTTGGCAAGGAGCACCTTCTGCTGGTTGCCTCCGGACAGATTGCCCACGTTCTGCTGGATGCTTGGCGTCTTCGTGTGCATGGCTTTCACGTAGATTTCCGCCTGCCTGTTCTCCTCAGGCACATTAACAATGCCACGCTTGGAAGCGATCTTGTCCATACGCGCCAGCGTCGTATTTCTCGCAATCGTCTCGGAGAGGATCAGACCGTTTGTCTTTCTGTCCTCTGTCGCATAGGCGAGACCATGGGCGATGGCATCCGCTTCGTTTTTTAAATGGACCTCTTTTCCGTTGATGTATTCATGACCGGAAATATGCGATCCATAACTTCTTCCGAACAGGGACATTGCAAGCTCCGTGCGGCCCGCACCCTGCAGACCGGAGAAGCCGACAACCTCGCCCTTGTGCACCTCGAAGCTAATGTGATCATCCATACATTTATCGGTGTAAACCGGGTGGTAAACCGTCCAGTCCTTACATGCGAAAATGACCTCCTTGCTGACATGGTGCTCCCGCTCCGGATACCGGTCGGTCAGCTCACGTCCCACCATCCCCTTGATGATCCGGTCCTCATCGATGTTGTGGTCCGGATTCGGAATGGTCTCTATAGTCTGGCCGTCACGCAGAATCGTGATGTTGTCTGCGCAGTAGGCAACCTCATTGAGCTTGTGTGTAATAATAATGGAAGAAATACCCTGCTTCTTGAAACCGAGGATCATATCCAGCAGCATTCTGGAATCCTCCTCATTCAGGGAAGACGTCGGCTCATCCAGCACCAGCAGCTTGCAGTTCTTGGAAAGTGCCTTGGCAATCTCGACCAGCTGCTGCTTACCGGTTCCGATGTCCTTGATCAGCGTATGGGAGGATTCCTTTAATCCTACCCGCTTCATTGCATCCTGTGCTTCCTGAAAGGTCCTGTCCCAGTCGATCACACCCGATTTTTTCCTGCGCTCATTTCCCATGAACATATTCTCGGCAATCGTAAGCTCAGGGATCAGTGCGAGCTCCTGATGCACAACCGCAATACCGAGTTTTTCTGATTCCCTGATGTTATGGAACCTGCAGACACTTCCGTTATAAACGACATCACCTGTATACTGTCCATATGGAATAGTACCTGCAAGCACATTCATCAGCGTGGATTTTCCAGCGCCGTTTTCACCGACAAGCGCGTGGATCTCTCCCCGCTCCACCTTGAAGTTGACATGATTCAGAGCCTTTACGCCGGGATACTCTTTGACGATGTCCTTCATCTCAAGAATAATGTCTGACAAGTGAATACCTCCTGTGCTCATATAAACAGGGGCTGCCGCACCTGATTTCGCATGCGACAGCCCCTGATCCAATTTGTGCTATCGTCCCCTTTTGGAAAATCAGGCTTCCTATGTCTTTCCGTCAGGCTTTGTGTCGCTGTCAGAAAGAGAAGGGAAAACCGATTACCCTACCGGGTGCAGATATCCATCGCTATCCTGTGTATAGTATCCGGGATCAACGAGTTCTTTCTTCATGTTGTCCTTTGTTACAACGGTCGGAACAAGCAGATAAGAAGGAATGACACCGGTTCCATTATCATAGGATGATGTGTCATAAGAGCAGTCGAAATCCCATCCGGATTTGGAAATCAGGGAATCATCCGGCTTCTCTCCAGCCAGCATAGCCTCTGCAAGGTCAAGTGTTACAACGGCCTCGTTTGCAACGGCCTTGTAAACGGTCATAGTCTGCTTTCCATCTACGATGTTTGCAAGGTTTGCCTCATCACCATCCTGTCCTGTGATGATGACCTTGTTGTCGCCTGCGTAGTCAGACTCGATTGCCTGGGTAACACCAAGTGCGGTAGAGTCGTTGGAGCAGAGGGCTGCATCCAGCTGTGTGCCGTCACTGTAATAGGAACCGAGGATGTTCTGGAATCTCTTCATGGCTGTGGATGTATCCCACTGTGCGGTGGCAACCTGGTCAAACTCGGTCTGTCCGGACGGAACCTTCAGTGTGCCCTTATCGATGTATGGCTTCAGGACGTCCATGGCGCCATTGAAGAAGTACGTTGCGTTGTTGTCCGCAGGATCTCCTGCTGTGAACTCGATGTTGTAGGTCTTGTCCCCTGCGTTGTCGAGATCCAGCTGATCTACGACGAACTGGCCCTGCAGCTTACCTACTGTGTAGTTATCAAAGGATACATAGTAGCTGATGGCATCCGTATTCATGATCAGACGGTCATAGGAAATAACCGGAATACCTGCGTCCTTTGCCTCATTCAGTACCTGACTGAGTGCCTCACCGTCGATAGCAGCTACGACCAGAAGATCAACCTTGTCCGCGATCAGTCCTTCAATATCATTATTCTGCTGTGCGGATTTATTGTCGGAATATGTAAGCTCTACCTTGTATCCGGCCTTCTCAAACTGCTGCTCCAGATAGGATCCGTCACGGTTCCATCTCTCGAGGGACTTTGTCGGCATCGAGATACCGATGGTCTGTCCGCCTGCGCTTGCTGTTCCGGATGAAGCCTGTACCGATGCGGACGCTGTGTCCGATCCGGATGAAGTCGTATCGGCTGCAGCTCCTGAAGAAGATGAGGAAGCCGCTGCAGAAGACGAAGAGCCTGCCGCAGAAGAAGTGCTTCCAGCGCTGCCGGTCGATGCCGTTGATCCGCATCCGGCGAACAGAGATGCCGCCATCGCTGCACAAAGCAGTGTACTTACAATTCTCTTTTTCATGTAAAAACCCTCCTGTGATAATTGAAAATTTAACAACCACCCTTGGAAAACCGGGTTGATGACCAGAGGTTTTCCTTTCGATATCTGCATCATATCATGCAATATGCACAGCGAAAATATGCGATATTTGTCCAAAACTATGCGAAATGTCTAAAACAAAATCCAGATTTTCCAGACTGCGCACAGGACTTTCTTGCACAAAAATACCCTGTGAAGCAAGATTGTCCTGCCCCACAGGGTATTTCATGTCATTTTTATCCAGTTTTCTTCACTGTATCTGTACTTCAGATATGTTGCTCAGGAGCTGTATGATACATTCTCATCCGACTGTGCGTGCAGGTAGACATCCTCTTTCATGTGAAATCCACTGTCAATCACCGTGCTGTCCATATTGTCCTTTGTGACCTTGACAGGCTTGATCGCGATATAGGGAACATCGTAGGTTCCGTCATGGATCGTCTCTGTCGTATCCGGGCTTGCTCCTTTTGCCATCTGCACCGCAATGTCCGCCGTCTGCTCTGCCAGCTTCTCAATCGGCTTGTACACGGTGACGGTCTGCGTCCCTTCAACGATTCTCTGACAGGCGTCCAGGTCTGCATCCTGTCCGGTGACGGTGACACTGCCTGCCTTCTTCTGCTCCGCAAGCACACGGACTACCTGCCCAGCAATCGCGTCATTTCCGCACATATACGCATTCGCTTTTTCAACATACTCCGGATGCTCTGTCAGATAGCTGTAGGCTACACTGTCATCCCAGTTATCACAGTAGCAGCTGTCGAGCAGCCTGATATTGTCGTGAATGACCGCGTCAAAGCCCTCATTCACCAGTGTCACATTGTTATCCACGGAGGATCCGTTCAGCTTGACATATGTGCCGCCGTCCGGCAGCGCGTCATTAATCGCCTCTGCCATATATCTTCCGACCGCCTCATTGTCAAAGGTAATGTACAGGTCCGTATCCGCATTCTGTATCAGACGGTCGTAGGAGATCACCTTGATACCAGCCTTGTGCGCATCAGCAACTTCGTCTGAAAGACTGCCGCAGTCTGTCGCTACAATCACAAGTACATCAACATCCGAATCTATCATATGACGGATCAGGGTCTTCTGCTCCGAGATATCGCCGTTGGCATTTCCGACAATCACGTCAGCGCCCAGGTCCTTTGCCGTAGAAGTAAAGATGTCCCGGTCGCGCTCCCAGCGTTCAATGACAAAGGAATCAAACACGAGTCCGATTTTCGGCCTGTCTGATTCCTGCTCCGAAGACAGTGAAGCTGTGTTTTCGCTCTTGCCGCCACAGCCTCCCAGCAGTACCGCTGCAGCAATCAGAATACCTGCACGCAAAAAATTCCTCTTCAATTCTGTAATGATCCGCATCCTTCCTGTTCCCCCCTGTGCTACGGATTGCCTTTTGGGCTGATTCTCATTATAATATTTTTGCAGTGAAAGTGAATACATCTGGTAAGAATCTGTATGTGATTTTTTGCCTTGCACCTGATTATCTTTTTCTCCTGGACAATGTCCTGACCTGAAATATCTCACGATCAGGGTACATGAAATGGAAAAACTATGAAACATTATGCCAATCATAAAAAAATGAAAACCTCCGGATCCCGATGGCTCCTGTACATCGCCGGCACCGTACTGATTATCATCACTGTCGTGATTACCGTCATATTCCAGAGGCAGGTGCATGCGCTCTCGAACCTCTCCGAGACCGGTCCGGACTACAAGTATCATTTTGCCTTTGTCGGAGACCGGTCCAATTCCTTCCAGAACGCAGTGTACAATGACGCCCTGAAGGAAGCCGAAAAAAACGGAAGCTACCTGGAATTCACCGGCAAGAACCTCGGCACGAGCTATTCTGTCCCTGAGCTCATGAACCTGGCGGTCAGCGCAAAGGCAGACGGCATCATTGTAAACGGCGATGACAGCGAAAGTCTCAAATCGGCCATTAATCAGGCTGTCAAGGCCGGCATACCTGTGATCTGTGTCGGCGCAGACAGCTACGGCTCAAAGCGGCAGAGCTTTGTCGGGGCATCCTACTATAACCTTGGAGAAAAATACGGCAACATGCTCCGAAGTCTTGTCAAAAACCGCCAGCAGAGCGTCCTGGTCATCGCCAGCCCCGAGGAGAAGACGACCGGTCAGAATCTGGTCATCTCGGGTATGCAGAGCATATTGGAGAAGAACCACGTCATGAACCGTTTTTCCATTTCCTCCAAAACGCTCGGTGATGGTGACAGCTTCTCTACGGCGGAAGCGGTGACGAATCTGTTTGAGGAAAAGAACCTCCCGGACATCCTGATCTGTCTGGATGAAACTACCACAAGCAGCGTCTGCCAGACCATCGTTGACACAAACCGTGTGGGCGATGTGACCATCTACGGATACTACATGAATGACACGATTCTGAACGCCATACAGAAAAACGTCGCCGCTCTGACACTTACCGTTTCCACGGAGGAGATCG
>JAJGAH010000048.1 GCA_020844525.1 Eubacterium sp. | reverse complement strand
ATCAGCCGTAGAAACCAGCTCAACCCCATGCACGTCCAGTCGCTTCAGCATCTCCCTGAAATACTTGTGCTCGATCTTATCGATGTCTGTAACTGACTCCGTCTTCGAGTACTTGAGGACGGTCTGTTTAGAATTGAAGCTAGGATGGACAGAAATATACATGTACTTATTGATAGCTGTGCTCAGTACACATCCGCCGTGCTTCTCATAGAATGAAGCGATATCGCTGCCGCCTCCTGCAAAACTCACTCTGAAAGGTGTTCTGGTGATTATCATTTACTCTTACCCCTGTCTGTTCTCTGTCTTGTATGCTTTCTGAATTGCGCCAACAGGAACATGAGTAAAAGTCCAGCCAGCGGCATTGGATAATATTGAATGGAAGAGATGCTTAGAATCGAAGTTCTTCTTCCTGACATTGGCCATGTACTCGACCTGCTTCCTGTCGCTTCTCTTCTCGATGAAATTGTCAGCAACGCGATAGTTCAGGACGGTATCAGGTACATTGGCTATCTTCAGTGACTTGTTCATCACTCGAAGCCAGAAGTCCAGGTCCTCAGACATCTTTAACGATTCGTCATATTGGAAACCATGATCGACCAGTGATCGCCGCATCATAATGGTTGGATGTGCTAGAGGATTACGGAAGCAGGAAAAGAAATAAAGCTGAGCTCCTCCCAGCGGATATTTCCGTGAAGAAGTGATCTCGTCCTTCTCGTTGATGATATTGATCTGCCCACCCACGACAAACACATCTTTGTGCGCCTGAAGGTATGCGACTTCCTTCTCAAATCTGATGGGCAAAGCAATATCATCACCATCCATTCGGGCGATGTACTTACCCTTTGCGGCCTTGATACCGAGATTCAAAGACTTCACGAATCCAACTCTCTCCGGGCTTCTGAATACCTTGATCCTTTCATCTTCTGTGAAAGCATCAATCGCTTTTCTAGTTTCAGGGCTTGTGCTGTCGTCATAGATAAGTAGTTCAAAGTTCCGATAGGTCTGGTCCTGAATGCTTTTTATTGATTTTGTTATGATTTCTGGTTCCTCGTTATATGACGCCATGACGACCGAAACCAATGGCTGCTTACTCACAATAACTTACCTACTCTCTCCCAAACTTCAATTAGTACCCAAACTCGTTCTGTTCATAAAAGATAAGGCCTCATTCAGCCTTACTTCTCCGCTGCCCGATCCTCCGAAACCCCAGTATTTTCAACACTTCCGGCGCTTGCGGTGGTCTGTCCTTCCGCGACGCCCTCGGTGCTCTCCTTCATAAACAGGATTTTTACAGTTGCAAACATAATTTCCAAATCCTGTGCGATGCTAGGATTCGCAATATACATCAAATCCATCTGAAGTTTATCGTATGGTGTGGTATTGTACTTTCCATATACTTGTGCATATCCTGTAAGTCCACATTTGCACTGCAGTCTTAATCTAAACTCAGGGAGCTCTTTTTCGTACTGTTCTGCAATCTCAGGCCGTTCAGGTCGTGGACCAACTATACTCATATCTCCCCTGAAGATATTCACCAGCTGCGGCAACTCATCCAGTCTGTGCGCACGCATAAACTTTCCGATGGGCGTAATACGATCATCATTCTCCCCTGTACTAAGCCTCGCCACGCCATCCTTTTCCGCATCAACCCGCATAGACCTGAATTTCAGCACATTAAATTTCTTTCCATCCTTGGTAAGTCGAACCTGTTTATAAAGCGCAGGACCGCCATCCTGCTTCTTAACCAATATAGTTAGTACAAGATACAACGGACTTAATATCACAAGCCCAATTGCGCTGATAACAATATCGAAAGTTCTCTTGATAAATAAAAATTCCGGAGCCGGATTATATCGATCAAGACGAAGAAAAGGCAGATGAAAAAGATGTACTTTGTGTGCTCCAGACATAATAATATCACCGATTCGGGGAATCAGAAACACTGTTATATTATGTTCGACACAGTATTTGATTATTACATTTCTATCATGAGAATGCACACCGGTCAGGAACACTGTTTCGATACCATTAAATATCTCATCGCCCAATTCATTCTCAACTTTATTAACCACATCAGTCGCGTAATAATCGCCCACTATATTAAACTTAACTTTCATATCGCCATCATTAATAAGCGCTTTTAGCCCTTTTCTCATGTCCCAAATGATGACGGATCTTTTCGCAATAAAATGCTTGAAATACCATCTATGTGCCCAAGTACACCAGAGTACTGACGCAGTAAGCTGAAGTCCTAAAAGTAAAAGGTATGGTAGAGGATTATATAATCCTCGCACAAGAAGCCACGTGATTAATAGCAAAATAAAATTTGTCATAACCAGAGCCAGCACCTGGCTTAGAACCATGTCGCTAATCCTATTATAAGAAACCAAAAACGCCTCGTATGTCTTCCCAAAAAGATAATATAAGATGAAATATAGAACCACGATCACCCAGTTTCCTCTAGTGTAAAATGGCGAATACAATTTCTCTGCCAGAAGCTGATACCACACGATGCTGAAAAGTGTCGTCATTATCAGTACATTCAAGAGTTTGACTGTTCTAAGTGCTAGTCTGTGTGTAAATTTATCATTTGGAAAAATTGTTCCTGCATTGATATTATCTGTTTTATTACTTATATTGCCGATGTTCATAAGAAGTCAATAATCCCCTCATCTGATTTACTTGATTTCTTACCAATAAGTTGCTTTAAATACCACACTGCATTTTTCAATTCCTATTATTCCTACAGATGCAGTTATTTTAGAGTTTTACATGCAAGTGTTATATTCTCTCCTGTATCACATGAAACATCCGTATTACCGGGCTGGAAATTGTGTTGACTAATTGTCAACGTAGTCCTTATGATATACCCCTTAAATATCTGGAAACATCTTCTATAAAAGGTGGCTCTTCTCCATCGTATACAAGCCTATATTCAAACGGAAGCATTCTAATACGATTGCTACGATATCCGACATGCGTTTTCAGAAGAACAAGCTTCGGATAATGTTCCAGAAGATGCCCGCTAAGACTCTTTGATGCATTATGCCCGATAATAATAGCTTTTAACGAATCTCCGAAATACAAGTATTTTTGATTCTCATCTTCTTGTTCGGGTGAATCCAACTCCAGTCGTCTTACTACCCGCACTTCGTTTTCATATTCCCATTCGGCATTCTTATAAAAGAAGCTTTCATAAATAGTGTCATCCAATTTGTCTTCACAAGCTTTTAAATCTTTCTCTATCCGTTTTGTAGTATACTCAATTCTTCTGCAATCTGGCTCAAAAGCAACTTTATCAAAGCACATACAAATCCCTGAGAATTCATTTGCATAATGTGCCCATAAAAGAGGATCACTAGAATCATCTGATAATGAGAGTATTCTATATTTACTTTTTTCTTTCTTAATTGGATAAATCTCCTCATCATCAATAATCGGAAACGACATCCCGGCATAACCGCCTATGCTAATATCAAACACATTTCCTTCAAGTGGATCATTCAATTCTTCGCAAGTGGGCATATAAAGCCTATGATTGTCAAGAATATCCAATAAACGAAAGACATCATCAACTGTTCTTACCGATTTGAATTTATAAAGAAAATCACTCATAAAATATTTCCTCTACAAATATGCATGCACCACTATTCACATATATCAATAACATATTAAATCTATGCAAAATAAACAGTGGAATTTTCGTTCTTCACATTTTTATGGAAAGGGATAATGGAATAATTGAAAAGAACCGTTGTGAGAATAAGTAATAAAAGCAGATACAAGGTTCCAATGATATACTCTGTGGGAATGCTCTCGATCTTGTCGAACCGCAGCCACAGGGCAAGCAGATAAGCAACGGCAATGGAGACGACATCCGCCGCCACCAGCACCGTCAGTTTAAGGAAATAATGTGTCTTTGCTTTATTATAATCCATGATGATAAGGCTCCGTTAACCTTCAGAGCTGCCCCCCCCCCAAAAAAAAATTGCTAAAGGGAGAAGATCCGTTCGTTTGAAATGTCACACACCTGTGTGAAAAAAAGAAAATACGAATTTTACCTATAGAGAAATTATCCTAAGACAGAATATCCTTTCCAACCTGAATTGTCAAGCGGCAAGCATATTTCGCTTTCTAAAAGTAAAACGTATGTGAAATCAATTTGAAACACCCTCATTAAATATACTTCAGCTCTTTGAGCTTATTGAATACAATCTGAGCGATACCCTGTCTGCCTTCCTCAGTCATCAGTGAATTCGGCACGGTAGCATTCAGGCTGACATAGTGGTCACCGAAGGCCTGCGTCATTGCCTGGTCATAGGCTGTGTGATCGGTCCAATCGGCCGGATATGATCCGAGTACCAGATAATCTTTGCTGCCGTTCGTATAGGTTGCAAGCACGGCCTTTTCCTGCTCGATGAGCTCATCCAGGTCATCGCCCCAGCCGCCGTGGTATCCCATGGTCAGCACAGGAAGATCACCCTGATCGGTCCGGTCCTTCTTGTACTTTGCAAGATCATTGCGGACGATTAACTCATAGTTGCTTGTCAGACCCTCCTGGTTGTGTTCGCTGATGTAGCCCTGCACTGTGCTGTCGGGGACTCCTGCCAGAGACATCTGGGAGAGAGTCCCGGCCATGTCCCAGGTGTCATCCTCTGCGGTGACCGCAGAGCCATCCGCCTGCAGCAGCGCCTGCAGCTTGGCGGGATAGCCGTTCGCCTTGTCTGCGTCATCATCCATGTAGCTGTCCCCGCGGACACTGATGGCCGTATAGGTAGTCTGTGCATCCTTCTTATCTGCTGATGCGGAGGATGTGGATACGACAGCGACAGACTCAGAATCCGATGAAACAGATGCAGTAGAAGAGGAAGAAGTAGTGCCTGCATCTTCCGGTGCCGCCTGCGATGCAGATGAAGATGCCACAGTCGTCTGATAGCTGTTGTTGCTGTCCTGTGCCATGGCCTGCTGGGCCTTTGTCTCCAGGTTCTTTGTATTTTCCTCTTGTTTCATATTGCTGAATGCCAGAAGGGCACCGAGTGCCACAGCCAGGAGCACACAGCCGACCACTGTCATAAATCCCCCAAACCCTGAATGCTTATTCATAGTTGCTTACACCTCTCCCTCCATACACTTTAATCTTTATCCGGCTCATACTGCCGCGTGATAGATATTTGCATTATTATCCAGAATCTCATCTGCCGCTCTGCCCAAGTGGGCCTTCTGCAGTGCGTCCAGACCATCTTTCATATTCGGACGGCGGTCCTCCAGATTGTGGGAATCCGTACCCAGCACCTGTGTGATACCGTTCTTCACCATGGTCAGTGCTCTCCGGTGCGTGTTTCTGTGCAGCAGTGCGCCTGTATTCATCTGTATCAGAACGTCCAGCTCCAGAAGCTCTTCTATTGCATCCTCGCCTGCAAATTCCGGAAAGCGCTCCAGATGGGCGATAATTGGCCGGATGCCATAGGAGATTATTGTTCGCACATCCCGCAGGACAGATGCAGACCACCGCTCAAAGGGCATCTCCAGAAGCAGATATCTTGAGTGGCCCATGCACAGCTTCTCCAGATCCGGGTCATAAACCAGGCCATTGTGCCAGGCAGCTTCGGCGCCAAGACCGATGCGTCCCTCCCATTCCGGAATATTTTCCACGACATAGCCTTCCAGCTTCTCATAGGCCCTCTGCCGCCTCTCGAGAAAGCTGGCAATGGACTCCGTCGGATAATAGTGTGGCGTAGCCACAAGTCCTTTGCAGCCCTGCCGGATCTCCTCCTGCAGCATTCCTGCAGACATCTTCAAATCCCGGGCGCCGTCATCCATGCCAGGCAGAATGTGCAGATGCAGATCGTAATAATTCTTGGTTTCGCGTCTGAATAACATATTTATTTCTTATAATACCCCTTGTAATAGCTCTTGTAATACTTGCCGCCCTCGGTCGTTACATCATTGTACACAAAACCCAGCACCTTGGCATTGGCCAGCTCCAGCTGGGCCATCGTGTCCTCCAGAACCGGCCGCTCGGTAACGTGATGCCGTACCGCAACAATAAATCCATCCGAGTATGGCGAGATAATAGAGGCATCGGCAACCGTCGATACCGGCGGAAGATCGATCATAATGTAATCATAGAGTTTTCTGAACTGTTCAATCAGGACCTTCATCTGATTAGACTGCAGAAGCCAGGTCGGGTCCGGGGGAATATTGCCTGCCGGAAGCACATCCAGGCCGTAACGCACGTTGCGCCGCAAGGCTTCGGAGATCTGCGCCGCGCCGACCAGCAGGTCAGAAAGACCCGGGATGGATTTTATACCAAGTTTTGACCCGACGGTGGGCAGGCGAAGGTCACACTCAATCAGCAGGACCTTCTTATTCAGCTGTGCAAAAGAAATCGCTGTATTGATGCAGATGGTAGACTTTCCGTCATGAGCCTGTGCGCTGCTTACCGCAATTACCTTGCATCCGCCTCCCGGGAGGGAGAAGGTGATGTTTGTCCGAAGGGCCTTATAGGCCTCCTGGATCGGCCACGGAGATTCGTCGGAAAGAATCAGCTTCGCATCCCCGCTCTCGATGGAATTGGAACGCCCGGTACTTCTTTTCTTGTCAAAAACGCCCATGATTAAACCTCCCCTTTTCTGTTCTGCTTCCTGTAATAGTAACGGTTACTCCCGGAATGTCCGTTCGCCGCCTGCTCATAGTTCGGAATGGTGCCGATAATCGGAATATTGAAGTCTGCCTCCAGCTGCTGGGCATCCTTGATACGGGTGTCCATCAGACTGCGCACAACCGCGATGACCATCATCAGCAGTAAGCCAATGATGAAACCGATCGCGACGTTTTTCTGTACGCTCGGACTATAAGGCGAAGTCGCCATAACCGGGTTCGTCACAACCTTCATCGAAGAACCCTCCACAACGCTGGCGATATAATCCGGAGCGATCTCTGCGATGGCCTTGCAAAGATTGTAGGAGTCCTCAGCGGAACCGGTGACCACATAGACCGTCACAAGCTGGGTATTCTGCTCAATCTCTGTCGTGATATTGTCCGAGATGTCCTTGTATTCGTACTCAGAATCCAGGGACGCCTTCTTCAGCGCGTCTTCGATAACGGGGCGGCTTTTCATGATGGCGGCGTAGGTGTATGTCAGGCTCTGTGCCGCGCTTACATCTCCGCTCTGCAGGCTCTGGGTATTCTCACTGGCAGTCGTACGGTTGTTGACGAAGGCTGTAAAATAGGAACGGTACGTCGGCTTGATGACAAATATGGTGATGGCACAGGTTACAATCGCAAATGCCAGCGCCACGATCAGGATCTGCCCGATGTTGGCACCTATCGCCTTGAATACATCTGCAAGATCGATCGTAACCACATCATTTTCAGGACCACCTGATGCCTTTCCCATTGGTGCTGTCTGCCTGCTTCTATCCTCCATCTGATTAACCTCCATTTGCTTGCGTTTCTGTTGCTTTATTACATTCTGATTTTTCTGGGTTCTGTTACTTCGGGTTTCTATAAGTTTGAGATTCTATATCTTTTATATCGGCGCTCTGTTATTTTTTATAGCGCACCGCTATTTGCTATCGCCTGATATCGTTTATGCACTTATATAGCATTGTTCAGCTGCTGACATCCTCGTCGGTGAGGGTCTCGCCGTTCATGACCTTGTCAATCAGGCCCTGGGCCTTTTGAACCATGTCCTCGTTCTCATACATTACATATGCTTTGACGGTCGGCATGGAATAGGTGTAATCCATACCGCCGGTTCCGGTTACTGCATAGGACTTCACGTTCCAGGATGCATTGTCGGAGAGCTGCATCTTCACCAGTGCCGAGATATCGTCAGAGGTCAGGTTCGTGACGAACATGCCTTGCAGGCTGTCCAACACCTCGCTGTAATGCAGCAGCAGATTTGTGCTGTCACCGGTCACCTTCTGAATGACAGCTGTGATGACACGCATCTGGTTCTTCCCACGTTCATTGTCACCTGAGGCGAAGGAATGCCGCTCGCGCGCGAAGGCAAGGGCTTTCTTGCCATCCATCTCGTTAGGGCCCTCCACGAAGGAGTAACCGTTTGCCTCAAAGGCCTGTGGTGAATCCACGGTGATGCCGCCGATGGCATCGATCAGGGTCTCGAATCCGGTGAAATTGATCTGTCCGTAGTAGTTGATGTCCTCCTGATACAGGTCAGCCAGTCCCTGCATGGAAACGTCGATGCCGTAGATACCAAGGTGCGTCAGCTTGTCCAGTGCACCGTTTCCGGCCGGGTTCGGGACAAAGTAGTCACGGGGCGTATTTAATAGTAGAATCTGATGTGTATTCGGATTGACTGCCATCAGAATATTTACATCACTCCGGCTGGTATCAAGCATCTGGCTTCTGGTATCAGAACCGCTGATGTATACGACAAATGGAGTCTGAGAGATCTCACTGCTGGTGATGATGTCGCTGGCGGACTGTACGGTGCCGTTCGAGGACACAGTGACACCTTTGGCGCCGGTATCCTCAGGATCGATGGTCTCGGTCTTCTCGATCGGGATCTCGGAAAGCAGTCTTGTCTTGTCAGAGAAGTCCGCGAATTCGTCAGTATCCTGCAGGGCACTTGTATAGGCCTCATTCATGATAATTGCCTTGACATCCTGATCGTAGAGTGCCTGGGCGTTCTCCGTCATGGAAGGGCGGGAAACGGTATTGATCTTCGAGCCCAGCTCGTTCTCGATTGATTTGACAGCCTGAGTCGTATTGTCCTGGTCGAAGTCCGACATGATGCCAAAGGAATAGTCCTTTGCGTCCTGAATGCTCTGTGCCTTATCGTCTGAGAGCACGTAAACGCCGACCATGGCCTGCAGGGTCTTCTGGGTCGTTGTGACTGTCTGCACGGTCTGATCCACCTTATGCAGGACCATGGACGCACCGACGGAGCCCACGGCCATGATAGCCGCGAGGACGCAGGCTACGATTCTGCGCACCCTCCTTGCCCTGTGGGGTCCGTGTCCCATGCCTGCAAAGAGCAGGATACTTGTCAGGACCACCATTACGATCAGGATGGCTATGACCGCTTTGACATACTTATCCGGCACCATGTTCAGCCAGATCAGGCGATAGGCCGCATAGGCCTCCAGCAGGATCTGCACCACCAGGACACTGAACGCGATCGGAAACCATTTCTTTCTGGAAAGCATCTGTTTTATTCCCCCTCATTGAGGTTTATATTGTGTTAATATGCATAAATTATAACAAACTATTATATTCTACACGCAATGTAATATGTTTTGCAAGAGTGATACGATAAAATATATTCAGTATTTACGAAGATGGGAGCTGTGGACGCAGAAGGGCACTGACAGAAAATTCTCATTTCTTCCGCCGGTGCCTGTTATCTTCTATAACTTTCCTGTGCTTATTGTCATTTGTCCTGATCATGATATCTGCATGCCAGAATATTGATATTTTTTATCTGTATTGCAAATCAATCTGTCCTTGTCGTTGATTCTTCTGCTCCAGAAGCCTGCCTGGGTTCCTGTCTTTTGTCGGCCAGTAAGTGTAATCTTGTACGCCAGCACCTGTGATGACTTCTGGTCGTTAGTGTTCTATTTTTTCTGATTTTATGGTATAGTGGTTTTCATGTGCTTGAAGCATACTGATTAGTATAAAGGGGATGCAATATGGAAGCAAAAGATTGTAAGAGAAAAGTGATTCTGACAGGTGACCGTCCGACGGGGCGTCTGCATCTGGGTCATTATGTAGGGTCTCTGCAGAGGCGGGTGCAGCTGCAGAATTCCGGTAAATTTGATGAGATCAATATCCTGATTGCGGATGACCAGGCGCTGACGGACAACTGGAGCAACCCGAAAAAGATTCGGGACAACATCATTGAGGTTGCTTTGGATTATCTGTCAGTAGGGATTGACCCGGCAAAATCGAACATCTGCATTCAGTCGGCCGTTCCTGCGCTGCACGCGCTGACCTTCTATTATATGAATCTGGTGACCACCCAGCGTCTGAGCCGGAATCCCACCGTGAAGAGCGAGATGGTGCTGCGGGGCTTCTCCAG
This sequence comes from Eubacterium sp., assembly GCA_020844525.1. Lineage (GTDB taxonomy): Bacteria > Bacillota > Clostridia > Lachnospirales > Lachnospiraceae > Bilifractor. Next base: position 152 of record JAJGAH010000048.1, on the reverse strand, counting down.
CGCTGAAGGTGAGAACGACAACACCGCGGGACTTCCTGCCGGTTTCTTCACCTATCCTGTATCCCAGGCTGCGGATATCACCGCTTTCAAGGCGACGACGGTTCCCGTCGGTGAGGACCAGGAGCCGATGCTGGAGCAGACAAGGGAGATTG
>JAJGAH010000047.1 GCA_020844525.1 Eubacterium sp. | reverse complement strand
GTACTGATAGAGTCCTTTCTTTATCGTTTCTCCCTCGAGGGTATCCTCACTCTCATCCAGACCCAGCAGCGGAGTGTCGATCATCAAGATTCCCGTCTTGAGGAAGACGTCATCACTATTGAAAAACTGATACAGCATCAATGCCACGACTGAATTCAGGAAAGACCTGTATCCTTTGCCCTGCGCCTCAGACTTCGGCACTCCGTCCATCAGGATGTCAAAAATGGAGAAATCCCAGCTTGCATATCCGGAACGATAATTGCAGTCCTTAAGAATCTTATTAAGAAGACTGTTGAAGCCGGTTCCTACATATTCTTCAAATTCCTTCTTTGCATGGTACAAAGGAGGATTTTTCCTTTTCTGGAGCTCCGATACCTTCTTCATGCCGAGAATTTCAAGCTGGTCATTTACAAAGTCGATGCCGCTCTGCAGCCTGGTATAATCCTCGATTTTATCAAGGTTGGCGTGGTAGCTCTGTATCTCCTGTCTCTTCTTTTCAAGTGCTGCATCTATCTCGTCGCGCCTTGCTTGTAACTCATCAACCCTTGCTTTTGCTGCTTTCATTTCTTCGCGGACATCATCTTCCGTAGCTGCAATGACTGTAACCTCAGATGCAATACGGGTAATCTCCGCCTGAATTGCTTCCATGTAACTGTCATCATGCTCGCCAAGCTCACCACCGCAAAATGGGCATACATTATTCGAAGGCAAAGCCTGCACAGCTTTTTCGCCTTTGGCTATAAAGTCCATTCGCTGTAGGTCTGCTTTGTACTGACTGATCAGGTATTCATACCGGTCAAGAAGTACCTGACAATTGGCATCCTCCTTCTGGTAGGTAGCCATCTGCTTTACAACAGCCGCATTCTCTTCGAGCAGTTCATTCGTATCCTGCTGGCATTCCTTGATGCAGTCGTTTAATTCCTGCATTCGTTGCTTTACATCGACGCCCTCCAAAGCCTCCAGTTGTTTTATATAATCGGCCTTCATCCCGTTCAGGGAGATAACCTGTTCTTCAATATAGTCGACGATTCCTTTTTTCTTTGCTGTAGCGACCTCCGGCTTCAAAATCTCTGGAACGCCCTTTTTATAATCTCCGGTCAAAAGGTAATACAGAGAAGCTATTAGTGGTGTCTCGTACTGTGGATCTTTAATAACGATGGATTCGGATTTATCTACCTCGTCTTCATCTACAAAGAACGTGTTGGCAATATTCGTCCACGATATTCTTTCACGCGCATATCTGGCGCTTGAAGGAACTTCAATTGTCTCATCAAGGCCAATGATGTGAATCCATAGGTCATTCAGATAGCGAGGCTTCTTTGTGGAATAATTCGTTTCGTAATCGCCATCCTCGACTTCCGGATTATCTGAAGTGACATGTGCACTCGTTTCATCCAGCTTTTGGGAAATCGTAATTGTCCCGTATCGTTCGGTCTCAGAAACTCCTTCTATATCCGTATACCCTGTAAGCGGTGAAAACGGTCTCTTGTCAGAGCTAAACAGATAATAGATGCATTTCAGTATCCACGTTTTACCTGTGTTTGACCTGCCCTGAATAATGTTCAGGCCATCGTCGAATTCTACAACTCCGTCAATCTTTCCGGCTCCGGATACACGAAGTTTTACAATTCTAAATTTCTGCATCCCCAGCCCTCCTTGATTTTGAAGCTTTATCACTTATGAACTTCAGAATATCCTGATCTGTACACGTAGAAAAACGTCTGTTCACGATCTTTGCTCCGACCGTATAAGCTTTTGAATACGGTGACTGAACATCATTCACAACCACTTTCCCGCGATCATTAATGCTGTACAGGAATCCGTTTCTGTCCTGAATCACATTTACAAAGTTATTTTTGACCGAAAGCTTTATAGCTTCGGTTATTTTTTCACGCTTTCCTGCGAATTCAGCAAATCCAAATTCATTATCTCCGTGAAGGTTCTTGTCCAGAACCTTGCAGTTCTTCCCATAAATACAGATGAAATCAAGTGCCGCAATTCTGTCCTTATTCATCGGAACGCTAAGAGTATTCAGCAGCACCAATACTCTTAGCATGTTTTCAAAGGTCGTATTGAAAATCTCACTCCTCATAAGGATCTACCCACGATGTAATCGTCTTGTCGTTGACCAGGATATGGACAATTCCAAGCCTTTCTAAATTTCCGATCAAGTTTTTGATCAGGGACAACTTCGACTTTGTTAGCTGAACATCGGATATCTTTTTCAGTACCTCAAGGAGCCTTCTGTATCCGTTATCGAAGTCATCATAATAGGTGATCTTGACTCCGTTATACGCATCGTCCTTCAGAATATCGAACTGGTTCTTTCCATCCTCATATACTTCGCTGATTGACCGCTGGATGCTTTCGGCGCTGAGATAAGCCTTGCGCTGTTCATAAAAGTTCTTCTGATATTTCTTAGGGAGCTTCGGAATGTCATCGACTGTTACATTGTCTCTGGAAAGCACTTCTGCGTATGCGTCGCAGAGAGCGGATATATACCCGGCTTCAAAATCATAAATCTGGGCGTCGCTCAGTTTTACTGGCAGTTCAATAACATCTCCGTCTATAAAAAGTTTCCCATTTTCGCAATAGATGCGATCCGCAGCAAGGTTCTTGATGCTTGGCTTCAGATCGTGAATTGTCAGCTCTATATCTACATCATGAATGCCTTTTGCAAGGCCGTGAAATATCTGGTCAAGAATATCCTGCACCGCCGATCCAAGTTCATCTCGCTCTACATCCAGTCCTCGTACAGCAAGGAAATTTTGCAGGTGATCTTTATTGGCGTCGTACAGGTTATCAATTTCGTCTGCAAAAACCTGCCCATCATATCTGCTGCAAATAAGGCCAGCTCTTGCTTTGGAAATGAACTTGGATTTGCCCTCAAGTATCTGATCGGCCATGTTCAACGACATATGAGGAGTCATCGGATTGTATTCGTCATTCTCTGCAAGTTTCTCTTCTTCCTCAGTCATTGGATCGCGCAAAGTTTCCCCGACAAGCCAGATGATAAATTCACCGCCGCGCTCTGTTGGGCTCATATATGTCTTAAGTTCACCGGCAATCTCATGGAAATACATGATCGCATAACCTCCTTTGACCTTTCAGGTCAAACCACGGTCATCAGCGGTAAAACCTGCACCAGTCAGATTTTCTATAATATGAATCAGTAAATCTGCTTGCAAAACTCTTTTTTGATTATATCACTGTTTTAAGCGATTTACAATAAATTATTAGCGTTCGGACGTAAATATTTTATAAACGTAAATATATAATTGATGCCCTGAGCATGGCGTTAAAAGGCTCACCGTTATGGACGTTCACCCGGCATGCAGAGTGGCTCGAACGGCCATAGCGGTCACAAGTAAATAAACCCAACCTACGAGCGTGGTTGGCCATCGAAACGGATTAATTTCCCGTTCCGACAGGTCAACTGCGCTCTTTTTTCAGTGAAACCTCCGGTTCGTGAACCAACTCGAAACTTGGAGGTTTCAACATGAAAAACGCTAAGAAAACCAATGACAATCGCCGTTACTACCCACTTCGTGACCCGGAGAACCCTAACAAGGTCACACTCGTACCTATCACAGAAGATCAGTACCGCTCCCTCTACCCGGAAATCTGGGCGACCCAGAAACGCGAGCAGTATCATGGCAGATGCATGTGTCCTAAGCATTATTTATGGAAGTGTGACGGTCAATGTGATCTCTGTGAATACCATGCTCCTGACACCGTATCTCTCGATGATCCACTTCCAGACGGTGAAGGCACCCTCGCGGATTATATTCCTGATGATCGGCCTTCCATTGAAGCCATTATCGCGGATCATGATCTTCTGGAACATCTCATTGCTCGTTTCCGCGAACTTGACCCTGATGCTGACCGTATCATCCAGATGCGTCTCGACAATCCAAAAATTTCTGATCGCAAGATTGCAGAGGCTCTCGGACGTAAGCAGCGCACCTTTGCAGACCAGATGAAGCGCGTTTGCACAGAGCTTCATAGGATCGAGAACAAGTAAATCCACAACCCTTTCCGGCCACTGTCCCTCATCAGGATGGTGGTCGGAATTTTTTTATTTTTTTCTCCGCTCAAATTGTCTGCTCATCTCCAGTGGAAGTTGAAGGACAGAGAAAAGACCTTCAGGAAGCGAGGTGAGCAAGATGAAATCAAGTTACACAGACACCGGAGGGAACGTCCGCGAGGAGATTCAGCTTCTGAACTCCATCAGCCGCGTATCCGCCCGACTGGCAAGAAACCTTTCAATTCTTGCCGCACAAAGACAATCCGAGAAAGGAGAAAGAACCTATGAGCAAAATGGCAGACATGAAACAGACAATCGAAGATCTCCACAGTGCTGCTGCCGCTATTAACGACGCAGCCGACTGGCTTTACCAGCAGTTCTCCGGCACAGACGATTCCAATAAGCAGCAAATTTCTGAAACTGCTGCTATAAAAGAAAAACCTAAGCCGGAATTAAAGCTGGAGGATGTAAGATCCGTTCTTGCCGGGAAATCCCGCGCCGGACACACTGCTGAGGTGCGTGACCTGCTCCAGAAATACGGAGCGACAAAGCTCTCCGCTATTGACCCGGCAAACTATGAGGCCCTGATGAAGGACGCGGAGGCAATCGGAAATGGCAAGTAAGCAACACGCGATTCTTTCTGCCTCCGGCGCTGACAGGTGGATTCATTGTCCGCCGTCGGCACGGCTCTGCGAGACCTACGAGGATAAAGGAAGCGACTACGCAGCCGAAGGCACGGATGCCCATGCGCTTGCAGAATTCAAGCTTAAGAAAGCACTGGGGCTTCCGGCAGACGATCCGACAGATGGGCTTTCCTGGTATTCCGAAGAGATGGATGACTGCACCAGTGGTTATGCCGAATTCGTGCTGGAACAGGTCGAAGCCGCAAAGAAGGCCTGCGCTGATCCGGTTGTCTTGATTGAGCAGCGAGTAGATTTCTCCCGCTGGGTAGAACAGGGCTTCGGTACCGCCGACTGCGTCATCATCGCGGACGGTACGCTCCGGGTCATTGATTTCAAATACGGCCTCGGCGTTCTTGTTTCCGCTGAAGAGAACCCACAGATGCAGTGTTACGCCCTCGGTGCTTTGGAACTATTTGATAACATCTACGACATCGATCAGGTCAGCATGACCATCTACCAGCCAAGACGGCAGAATGTCAGCACCTTCGATATCAGTAAGGACGATTTATACCGCTGGGCAGACGTAGTTCTGAAACCGACAGCAGAGCTTGCTTTTGCCGGAAACGGGAACTTTCTCTGCGGAGAATGGTGCGGATTTTGTAAAGCGAGGAATGAGTGCCGAGCCAGGGCCGAAGCCAATCTGAAACTGGCACAGTACGATTTCAAACTCCCGCCGCTCCTGACGGACACCGAAATCGAAGTCATTCTTTCTAAGGTGGACGAGCTGATCAGCTGGGCATCCGACATCAAGGAATATGCCCTGCAGCAAGCGCTCTCCGGGAAGGAATGGAACGGCTGGAAGCTGGTCGAAGGCCGCTCCAACCGTAAGTACAGTAACGAGGCCGCTGTTATCCAGACGGTCAAAGAAGCAGGATTTGATCCATATGAAAAGAAGCTGCTCGGCGTCACCGCCATGCAGAAGCTCCTCGGTAAGTCCCGCTTCGATGAACTCCTGACGGCTTACATCGAAAAGCCGCAGGGCAAACCCACTCTTGCGCCGGAAAACGATAAACGCCCGGCCATGAACACTGCAAAAAATGATTTTATGGAGGAAAAACATTATGAGTAAGAATACGAAAATCAGCAATCCCATGAAGGTTATCACCGGTTCCGACACCCGTTGGAGCTACGCAAACATCTGGGAACCGAAGTCCATCAACGGCGGCACACCGAAGTACAGCGTGAGCCTCATTATCCCGAAGTCTGACACCAAAACCATTGCCAAGATTCAGGCTGCCATTGAAGCCGCTTATAAAGAAGGTGAAGCAAAGCTCAAGGGCAACGGCAAGACTGTCCCTGCGCTCTCTGTACTGAAAACCCCGCTTCGCGATGGCGATGCGGAACGCCCGGACGACGAAGCCTACAAGAATGCCTACTTTGTAAACGCCAATGCCACCTCTGCTCCCGGCATCGTGGATGCAGACCTGAATCCCATCCTGACCCGTTCCGAAGTGTACTCCGGCGTTTACGGCAGAGCCAGCATTACATTTTACGCTTTCAATTCTTCCGGCAACAAGGGAATCGCCTGCGGCCTCAATAACCTGCAGAAGATCCGCGACGGCGAACCTCTGGGCGGCAAGGCAAGTGCTGAGTCTGACTTCGTCACTGATGACGATGAAGACTTTCTGAATTAAGGGAGGCGCGACCATGACAACATATCAGTCAATGATGCTCTCGGTCTGCTTTGGAGCTACGGTAGGCTTTTTAATCAGCGGTGTTTTCCTCTCCATCAAGTTTTGGATTGAAGACAGGCGTGAAAAGAAGCGTCTTGCTAAGAAAGACAAGGAAGCAGAAGCCAAAAAGGACTCTGACAACTAACACAGCACAGGCGGCAGGGAGCAATCTCTGCTGCTTGTTTGAATTGAGGTGAAATCCATGAAAACACTCAGTATCGATATTGAAACTTACAGCGACGTAAATCTGGCAAAGTGCGGCGTTTATAAATATGCATCCTCGCCCGGTTTTGAGATCCTACTCTTTGGTTATTCCTTTGATGGAAATGAAGTACAGGTTATTGACCTTGCGCAGGGCGAGCATTTGCCGCAGGAGCTGATTGATGCCCTGACTGATAATTCCGTCACCAAGTGGGCGTTCAATGCAAACTTTGAACGAGTCTGCCTGTCCCGGTATCTTGCAGACATAAGGAGGCAAAATAACATGGCTATAAAAGGAATTGACGTATCGGTATGGCAGGGCGCGATTGATTTTAATGCTGTCAGGAACAGCGGAGTGGATTTCGTGATCATCCGCGCAGGCTACGGTACAAACTCAAAAGACAAGTACTTTGAAGAAAACTACAGGAAGGCAAAAGCTGCCGAACTTCACGTCGGCGCTTACTGGTACAGCTATGCAGACAGCTTCTCTGAAGCCGTACAGGAAGCTGAAATGTTCCTGTCTACACTTGCCGGGAAGCAGTTTGACTATCCTGTTTTCCTCGACATGGAGGAAAAGAAGCAGATTGAAGCCGGGACTGATTTCTGCTCCGGCCTGATTAAGTCTTTCTGCGACAGACTGGAGGCTGCCGGATATTTTGCCGGATTTTATACCTCTGCATCCTTCGCGGGATCTGTTGTGACGGACGCTGTCCGCAAGCGTTACTGTTACTGGTGCGCCCAGTGGGCCGATGCCTGCAGCTATGAAGACTCCTGCGGAATCTGGCAGCACAGCTCCAATGGCTCCGTTCCCGGCATCAATGGCCGTGTGGATATGGACTGGTCATATCAGGACTTCCCGACAGTCATCATTGGCGGCGGGTTTAACGGATACTCAAAATCAGCTGACGATACTCCTACTCCCGTCGCTTCAAAAACTGTTGATGAGCTGGCGCATGAAGTTCTCGCTGGGAACTGGGGCAACGGCGAAGATCGGAAGAACCGCCTCACTGCTGCCGGTTATGATTATGATTCCGTGCAGTCCGAGGTGAACGAGCTATGCGGCGTCCATAATAAACCTCAGCCTGTTTATTATACCGTGAAATCAGGCGATACGCTCTCTGCCATCGCCCGCCAGTACGGTACAACTGTTTCTGCTATCCAGTCCATGAACAGCTCACTGATTCAAAATGTCAATCTGATTCTGGTCGGCTGGAAGATCAGAGTGAAATAACCATCATCCAGTTTCTCGCCTGCGAGTGTTCCTTTTTTGGAATACCCGCAGGTTTTTTTTATTTTCTTCCGCTCAAATCACCTGTTCATCTCCAGTGGGAAATTGGAGGTGGATAAGTTATGACAGACAATAATACAAGTGTTCCATCTGGATATTTCACACAGGAGCGCATTCAGGGAGACCTTAACTACAAAAGAGCTCAGGCCATCGCGAAAACGATGCTTGATTCCGGGCTCATATCCGTTGCTGAATTCAACAAATTAACCGCCATCAATCGAGAAACTTTCTCTCCTTTGTTCGCGGAAATATATCCGAAAAATGCTTGATGTGTAGACGCTTTAGAGTGATGTATAGACATGCGAAAGGAGGAATGAGGCTTTGAAGAAAGTCACGAAAATAGAAGAAAATAAAAGCCCTCAGGCCGCCGGAAAAAAACTCCGCGTAGCTGCCTACTGCCGCGTCAGCACAGGCTCTGACGCACAGGCCGAGAGCCTTGAGGCTCAAATTAACCACTATGAAAATTACATCAATTCACGCAGCGATTGGGAGTACGCTGGCGTCTATTACGATGAAGGCATTACTGGCACAAAAAAGGAAAAACGTCCGGAGCTTAAGCATATGCTTGCAGACTGCAAAGCCGGAAAGATTGATTTTATCGTTTCGAAGTCGATCAGCCGTTTTTCTCGTAATACTGCAGACTGCCTTGAACTGGTACGAAAACTCCTCACCCTGAATATTCCTGTTTATTTTGAAAAAGAGAACATCAACACTGGTTCGATGGAAAGCGAGCTTTTCCTGTCTATCCTGTCCAGCATGGCTGCTGACGAATCCCTTTCCATTTCAGAAAACAGCAAATGGTCAATCCAGAACCGTTTTGAAATAGGAACCTTCAAAATCAGTTACCCACCCTACGGATATGACTGGAATGGTGATCAGATGGTGATAAACCCGGAACAGGCAAAAACCATAAAACAGATTTTTACCTACGCCCTCTCTGGCCAAGGTACCAGTGCTATCGCACGGAGACTGAATGAAGATCAGGTGCCTACTAAGAAAGGCGGACACTGGAACGCCACCACAGTTAAGGGTATTCTCAGAAACGAGAAATACACGGGCGACTGCCTTTTCCAGAAGACCTATACCGATTCATTCTTCAACCGCCATCATAATCATGGAGAAAAGAATATGTACCTTGCCAGGAATCATCACGAAGCCATCATCAGCCATGAAGACTTCGAGGCCGCTGAACAGATGCTCCAGCAGCATGCAAGAGAAAAGAACATCTCATCCGACAGCGAAAAATACCAGAAGCGCTACACCTTTTCCGGAAAGATCATCTGCGGCGAGTGCGGCGGCACCTTCAAACGCAGGACACACTACACCGCCGGAACAAGCTACATCGCATGGTGCTGCAACACACACCTATCCGACAAGGATTCCTGCTCTATGCTGTTCATCCGAGACGATGATCTGAAGCTGGCATTCACTATCATGATGAATAAGCTGATCTTTTCCGGCAAAGTCATTCTTAAGCCCTACGTCGAAGGCATAAGAAACGGCTCCTCGGACGATTCTTTTCACCGGGTGCAGGAACTTACAACCCGGCTTGCCAAGAATACTGAACAGCGAGAAGAACTACAGAAGCTGGCAGCACAGGGTTTTATCGACAAGATTCTTTTTAACACAGAAACCAACAAACTGCTCTCCAATGCGGATGACTTCCGCAAGGAGATCGAGGCATTGAATAACACTGTCTCCTCAGATGTTTCCAAAGTCACGACAGCTACCGATCTTCTGCATTTTGCAGAAAAAGGTGAAATGCTGCACGGCTTCGATGAGGAGCTCTTTGAAAAACATGTCAGGCAAATCACGGTAAAAAACCGCACCGAGTTCAGTTTTGAACTCAAATGCGGACTTTGCCTGACGGAAAGGATATGACAATGGGACATACACCTTACGGTTACAGAATTGAAAACGGGAAAGCAGTCATTGACGAAGAAGCAGCTGCGAAGATAAAAAAACTCTATGAGGCTTATCTTGCTGGTGCTTCTTTCCAGAGCGCTGCGAATGAAGCAGGTATCGAAGTCAAGCATTGCGGTGCAAAACGGATGATGGCTAACCGCCACTACCTCGGTGATGACTTCTATCCGGCAATCATAGACAGTGAAACCTTTGATAAAGCCGAAGCAGAAAAACAGCACCGGGCAGAAGCGCTCGGACGACTAGATCGCAAGAAAGAAAAGCCTGCTCAGGTAATACCGACAAACTTCCGCTTTGAAAAGCCTGAAAAAAGCTACAAAGATCCTGCCATGCAGGCGCAATACCTATACAGCTTAATTGAAACGGAGGCGATGTAATGGCAAATGTAACCTTCATTCCGGCAAAACACAAAATCGGAAATAACGTCAGCAGGGACGAGGTTACAAAGCTCCGGGTCGCAGCATACTGCCGGGTCAGTACCGACTCCGACGAGCAGGAAACAAGCTATGATGCACAGGTCAGCCACTATACGGAA
>JAJGAH010000046.1 GCA_020844525.1 Eubacterium sp. | reverse complement strand
ATTCTCTCTTTCGTGGTGCCGGTCGTAAACTCTCCAAAGTAAAAGCAAACAGCGGGCACTGCAATCAGAATCACTGTCACCAGAAGAACCACTCTGCTCTGCAGACGGAATTTTCTGAGGTGTATACCGTGAATTGCAAAATCCATCCAGGTCAGAAAGCCAATCCCGCCGACAATAATCAGCCCCATGATTGTACAGTTGATCACCGGATTCGCCGCAAAGGACGTAAGCGATGCATACTTATGCCCTTTCCCCATCAGATCAAATCCGGCATTGCAGAATGCTGACACCGAGTGGAAGACGGCACACCAGATTCCCTCTGCCGGTCCGAACCTCTTAACAAATTCCGGCAGCATAATAGCTGCGCCAATCCCCTCGATGCTGAAGGTTGAAAGAAGGATGAATCTTGTGAACTTTACAATGCCGCAGATCTGTGGGGCGGAAATAGATTCCTGCATAATATTCCGCTGCAGAAGACCGATTTTCCTGCCGGAGACCAGGGCCAGTGCCAATGCCACAGTAACAACACCCAGACCTCCGATCTGGATCAGGCAGAGAATCACTACCTGCCCGAAGGGTGTCCAGAAGCTTGCTGTATCCTGCACAACCAGCCCTGTCACGCATACCGCGGAGGTAGCTGTGAATAAGGAATCTGCAAATCCCGCCGACCCTGCGGGCTGTGAGGAAAACGGCAGCATCAGCAGCAGTGTTCCTGCGACAATCACCAGCAGAAATCCAAGTATTATCACCTGCGCAGGCTTCAGGTGTTCCAGTTTAAATATCATTTTCTTCATATCAGAATTGCCGAGGCCTTTCTTTGTGTATTTGAATCTGTAGAAAATTTCTAAAACTGTGTATAAACCTGAAGCTTTTATAGATAAATCCGGTATCTCTGTCTTCACGTTCCAGAACTTCAGAACAGATATCTTTCATTATTCATTATCCTGTTTTTTCCATAAAAACCGTATTAATATTCCGGCGCTGATATAAAGATTTCATAAAGATTGTATGTTTTTTTGTACTGTACAATCCCCGCTGAAAGCCTATAATATAAATTGTGAAAAATTTATTTATCTTTTGTGTTCCTGGCAGTTTGTTTATTTTGTAGGAGAGAGAGTATGGACACGCTAAGCATTTTAAGAGATCTTGCAATCATCATTATCTGTGCGAAATTTTTCGGACTGGTGGCCCGAAAGCTGAAGGCTCCTCAGGTGGCAGGTGAAATTGTAGCCGGCCTGCTGATCGGACCCAGCGTATTCAATATTGTGCAGAGCAATGACTTTCTGACCGGGATGGCCGAGATTGGTGTCATCCTTCTGATGTTTAATGCCGGACTGGAGACCGATATTCAGCAGCTGAAGAAATCCGGTCTGAAGGCAACTCTGATTGCCTGCTCCGGTGTTGCCGTTCCAATGGTTCTCGGAACACTGCTGTTCATGTGCTTTTATGGATTCTCCGGACCTGGAACCGAGAATTTCACACATGGCCTCTTCATTGGAACCATTCTTGCTGCAACGTCTGTAAGTATTACCGTTCAGGCACTGCGTGAGCTCGGAAAGCTTTCAACCGAAGTCGGCACAACCATTATGAGTGCGGCCATTATCGATGATGTCATCGGTATTCTGGTTCTCACCGCTGTCATCAGCCTGAAGAACCCGGACGCAAACCTCGGCGTCGTTGCCATAAAGACCTTCCTTTTCTTTGTACTTGCAGCAGGCGTCGGATATATCATTTATCTGGTCATGAAGAAAATCGACAAGAGATATCCCCATACCAGACGTATCCCGATCATTGGACTTGCACTTGCCTTTGCACTGTCCTATATTGCAGACAAGTATTTCGGTGTTGCGGATATCACTGGTGCATACTGCGCAGGTGTCATTCTCTGCTCCCTGGACGACGCGGAATACATCGGCCGGAAGATGGACATTAATTCCTACATGATCTTCGGACCGATCTTCTTTGCAAGCATCGGACTGCAGACCAACCTGCGGAAGCTTGACACAACGATTCTTCTGTTCTCCCTTGCGTTTGTTGTCGTCGGTCTGGTCGGAAAGATCATCGGCTGCGGCGCTATGGCGAAGATCTGCGGATACAGCGGCTCTGACAGTCTGAAGATTGGTGTTGGCATGATGACCCGTGGCGAGGTAGCACTGATCGTCGCACAGCGTGGTCTGAAGGCTGGCATGCTGGACAGCAGATACTTCACATCTGTTATCCTGCTGATCATTATCAGCTCGATCATCACCCCGATTGCCCTGAAGGCTCTGTATGCCAGAACCGACAAGACTAAACCGGCAAAGGCTGCAGAAAAAGCAGCCGGCTGAAAATAACGCCAGCTGAAGCACCTGACGAAAACATGCAAAAATAAACAGGCCTGCCACACATTTTCACCACGTGTGGCAGGCCTGTTTGCTTACGTTCCTTAGCTTTTCTTTTTTTTGATTCTGATGCATCCCTGGCATCTTATTAAATCCTGATAATTTCAGAGCTTTCCTACGAAACAGATCCCTTTACCCGCCTGCTTGGCGCGATAGAGCTCCCTGTCTGCCTCCCGGTAGAGGGCAGAATAATTCACCTTATTATCTGTATAGGAAGATGCATCAGCAAGTACAGCTCCCACAGACATGGATGTCAGGTCGTGAAAAGGCATCTGGGAAATTGCCCTGCTATAGCCTTCAATCAAAACATCCGCCCTCTTCAATGCCTCCTCATACGACGTCACGTGCGGGATAAAAACACAGAATTCATCTCCTCCTATCCTGCCACAATAGCCGTCTTCCGATTCGGACATGATCACCCTGGCCAAACGCTTCAAGACATCATCCCCACTCTGATGCCCGTAGGTGTCATTCACCTTCTTGAAATTATCGAGATCAATCATCATAAAAGTCCCTGGTGTTTTCTTCTCGACTGCATCCATGACCTTTTTCTCAAACCAGACCCTGTTCTTGATCCCTGTCAGAGAATCGGTCGAAGCGACGATTTCCACCTCTTCCAGATGGTCATAGTACGAGGTCAGGTCTATAATCCAGATAATACTCCCAATGTCCACTTCCTTCTCACGCACGGGCTCAGTCCGGATCTCGTATATCTTATCATCCTTCCTTATTCTGTCCCGTCCATAAGCGACAGCCTCTCCGATCAGGGGAAGGCTATCTATTTGGGTATAATCATCAAATTTTCCAAAAATGGCATGGCTGCTCTCGTTGTGGTACAGGATCCTTTCATTGCTGTCGATAACTATAATTCCTTCATTCCCATGGTTCATGGCATTCGAGATATTGGTGGACATAGAATCCAGGCACTGGTATTTAACGAATGAGAGAGAGATAAAAATCGCTGCTCCGGCAATACCAATAGCTGGAAACTCATACTGACCTGTCAGCCCTGACAGCTTCAGGGGAATCGGCAGCCAGCAGAACAGGAAAGCGATCAGAAGGTATCGCATCCGCTTCTTCTGCAGGATATTTGATCCCCTTGAACTTCTTAACCCAAGCCAAACCACATAGAGGTAGAAGACAGCTGCATATATGATGCTGGTATAGAATAGAGGGCCATAGGAGGCAATGTAGAGGTGGGGAAAGGGTCCATCATTCTTTGCCACGGTAACCCCATTATAGAACAGTCCATTCCTGCCCGTCGTAAATTGCCCATACATGAGGATGCATGAGACAGTAAAGGCCGTCGCCAGAACCGGGTATGGCACACGGATATGACACAGCTCCTGCACCACCAGCGCCATAGATAAAAGCACCAGAATAAGTCCGGCATACTCCACCCTTGTCGCTGTAAGAATTGCTTCCAGATTGCTGCTCGTTATCTCAAGCAGAAAACCAAGCACATATACCAGGCCAAAAGCGAGGAAGAGAGCCACTGCAGACTGGGCTCTTGAAGGACGCACGGCGAAAAAGACGAATGCCAATGCGACACCTATTACAAAAAATCCGATCAGATGAACGGCAATATATATATGATAAAGGTCCGCTCTCCCATCAAGAAACTGTCTTATGGTCCAGAGAACCATAAAATGTGCGGGATAAAAGCAGTAGAAAAAGTATCTTCCGGTGCAGTCCTTCCCTTTCTTTCCATTGTAAAAGGATAAGGGAATCAAAGCAAGGACGAAGAACAAGAGATAGATCCTCTCACTGACCGTCCACCTATATATGGAATAATGGTAGATCCGATTGGTAAGGATGAACCCTATGACTACAGCCTCCATGAGGACAGTTGCCCCTGTAAAGAGAACACACTTCCTCTTCCATGTCTTACCGTAATAAAATATTATGACATAGATGATGGGCATAATGATCCATCCCCCGATCAGAATGGAGACAGTTAAAATCACAGCGAAAAGGACTCCCCTGACCACCCGGGACCAGGACTTCTTCTCCAGGGCAGCAAGGGCGAGAAGTGCCAGTGTCAGATCAAAGATGATATTCTGCCTGTAGTAGTACTCCTTGTGGAAAAAGAGGTAGAATGGAATCACAGAAACTGCCGCAAATGTCACCATACGTTCAATATATCTGCGCAGATCGGAGGTATGGCGGTAGCCCTCCGCAATAAAGAAACACATAATAGGCAGGGTGAGTCTGCCGAATATATGCATAGCCTGACCCAGTGGCGACATAAATCTCACAAAGCCCCATGCTGTATGGTCAACAACCATCGCAATAATCGCAAGCCTCTTCAATTGCGTTCTATCGAGAGAGAAATTCATACCTGTATCTCCATAACAATATCATCTTATTAAAGCGTTATGCTCCCATAATAAAACATAATCCAAATAATAAACGACCATTTTTATATATAAAATAAGGGCAGGATCAATTTTATCCTGCCCTCTCCACCTCTTATCTAGCTTATATATAACAAGAGATGAAAAATATTTATTAGCTATAAAAATACCATGAGCTGAGAAGTGCACAGAAGATACCAATGCCTGTTCCAGCCAGAATATCTGTGAGGTAGTGTACGCCCAGATAGATCCTCGAAAACGAAATCAGAATTGCAAGAATCAGAAACGCAATCCCAACAGGTGCAGGCAGATGGAGCAGCAGGACAACCGCGCACGCAAAGGATGAGCCTGCATGACCGGACGGAAAGGACAGGTCCTTCGGCTCCGGAATCAGCGGTTTCAGTGCCGGGTGCGTGTCAAAAGGCCTCGGACGCCGGAAAATCCATTTCAGTACCAGCGCAATGATTACCGTGGATCCGACCAGTGCGGCAAACTCCGCCTTGGCTGTTCTCCTGTAGGAACGGGAAAACCAAAGTACTGCAAAGACAACCAGCCATATCAAGCCCACATTTCCAAGCATCGTTACACCCTTCCAAAAAGGTGTAAAGAACTTCTTTCTGCATTTTGTCTGTACCCACAGCAGGATATGATAGTCTGCATTCTTCAGCTTTTCCATGGTCTTCCTCCCTGCAAAAAGCACGGGTCATACCAGTAACCTTCTGTTTCTCTTTCAGGGCACTCATATAACAATCATTATGTATATACCATATGTTTTGCATGTGCCATATGTTTTGCATGTGCCATATATTTTGCATGTGCCATATGTTTTGTATATATCGCATACACACATACCGCTTCATTTATTATAAAACTTTCTACCACAATATTTACCACCTTAAGATGTAAATTCTGTGAAAAGCAGGCGTATAAGAATCTGCCAGATACATCATGAAGCCTGCGGATGCTCCTCCAGCCACCGGATAATATCCAGGCTCTCATACAAAGGCTTTCCGTCAATAAACAGACAGGGAACCTGGTCCATGCCTCCATCACGAAGAAGGCGTTTGTAATTTTCCGGCTCATCAAGGATATCACGGTAGATCACGTCTGTACGACCGTTCTGATCAATCCAATGCATCACTCTCTGACAATATGGGCATGTGTTTTTCTTATAAAGTTCCAGTAACATTTGCATTCCTCCTTTAATCACTCTCGCTTTACTTTTTTATTCTAAAACTTATCGTATTATTATTGCGCATCGTATTATTGAGTTTCGTATTCTTATTGCATTTCGTATTTTTACTGATTAAATAATTTTTCTTCTGCTACCATTGATACCATTTCGTGCTCGTCTCCCTCCACAGAAATAATATTCTGCGGGGAAAGCCTGGAATAGATGCCCGCCAGATGTCCTCCATAGAGGTACATCCCTGTCATGTTTGCAAAGCTGTGAATCCTTGGGCTTTTCTGTCCTTCCGCCTGCTTCTGCCACGGATTATCCGTATAATCTGTATCGGTATAATCCGCATTCAGCGTGCGATACGGGCTGACATATTCCTGAAGAATATATCCGCCGCCGGCATGTGCCCTGATCAGCTCCAGCCACTGTGCGTCCGTGTAATCTCCGCTGTAAAAAATACCATGTGCGCCATAGGAATCCTCCGGCTTCAGAATCCATCTGCAGTTCCTGCCGGACCGGCATGTCCAGCTGGTGTGCAGGAATTTTTCCTGCTGCAGCAGGGCTGGCGTCAGATCCGCCGTATAGGGCACATGGTCCTCAATATACAGGTTTTCCTCCTCCGTAAGGAACGCTTTTGTACGGTCCATATGAAGCACCTTGAACAGGATCTTGTCATGAACCACCTGCGTGCAGAAATCTCCGATCAGGCAGACCTTCCGGTCCCGGACTGCATCCAGAAACGGCCGGACCTCATCACGATGGTCCAGGATATCACTGGTCACTGCACGCCGATAGATAGCGTCTATCCGGAAGCCGTCCGGTGTGTACAGATGCTCCCCGTCATAGGAAAGGCTGCGGATCTCGGCCACACAGGCATCGCTTCCACTTTTCCGAAAGGCTTCTGCGAACTGCTCCAGCTCCGCGGTGGTGATGCTTTTTTCCAGGAAATCAACCACTGCCACCTGCGGATGCGCCGGATAATGCCCTGCCTCCCGCACCAGGTCCAGGAAAACCTTCACCCAGGAATCAAAAAGCTCGAACGGCTTCTGCTCATACCTTTCCGAAAAACAGCGGTACATCAGCGTCTTCCGGTAAGCCTCTGTCATGATCCGGTTTTCATTCATGGCGCTGCTTCCGTCTGCGTTGAATTCACAGAACCTGAAGTCCCCGGTCTCCTCATCAAAGAACATGTCCAGCCTGCAGATCGGCAGGAGTGTGGAATACTCCGGCCGGTGGCAGATCATTTTCTCCAGTTCCTTTGGAAAGCCAAAAAGCTGACGGTAATCCGGATGATCCAGATACGCACGGATTACCTTTACGAGAATCCTCCATGCCTGCTCTCCTGCCTCCCGGACTTTCCTGTATCCTTCCTGCGTAAACAGTTTGGGAAAATAGAGCATCTTGACAGGACTGCCCATGTACTTTGCATCGGATCGAAGAATGTCCATATTTTCTTCTGCTCCGGACTTGTCATGCTCCGTCATGTCGTTATAATAGAAATGCTCCGCCTGGTGCTGGAGCGTCAAAAGATTTGCTGATCCCGTTTTCTTTTCCACAGTCATGCTGCATCCTCTTTCCGTCACTATGGTATAAATTGAGGATATTACAAAAGCTGTCAAAAATCAAACCATAACAGAACATCATATGATACAGTGGCAAAAGATATAAAATCCCGAGGTTTAAGAAATGTCATCCAAAGCATCCTCTGCTTCTGCAAAAAAAACAGGTAAAAATGAAGTTGATATGATCCATGGTCCCCTAATGGGCAAAATCCTGCTCTTTGCGCTCCCGATTGCCGCCGCAAGTATCCTGCAGCAGCTGTTTAACTCTGCGGATTCCGCCGTCATCGGACAGTTCTCCTCTCCCGAGGCACTGGCAGCCGTGGGACTGAATGCAGAGCCCATCGGCATCATCCTCGGCCTGATCACAGGTCTTGCAGTGGGTGTCAATGTGCTGATTGCCAGATTTATCGGCATGAACCGCAGAGATGCGATATCCCCGGCGATACACACATCCATGCTCTTCAGCCTGATTGCCGGCCTGATTCTGACTGTCGGAGGACTGGCAGCTGCCAGACCGCTTCTGGTCCTGATCGCAACACCGGAGAACATCCTGGGACTTGCAACACGCTATCTGGAAATTTACGTCCTTGGCACACCATTTATCGTAATCTACAATTTCGGAAGCGCTATCCTGCGGGCAAAGGGAGATACCAGGCGGCCACTGTATGCGCTGATCGCATCCGGTATTCTGAATGTGGTGCTGAATCTGTTCTTTGTCATTGTGTGCAGGCTGAATGTAACAGGTGTGGCACTCGCTACTGATATCTCCAATGGTATCAGTGCGGCGCTCGTGGTTGTTTTTCTGATGCGTGAAACAGGCGAATTCCATCTGTCTCTCAAAAAACTCCGGATCGGCGGAGCCGATCTGAAATTTCTGCTGGCAGTCGGGATGCCGGCCGGCATTCAGGAGGCAGTGTTCTGTGTCTCCAATGTCTTCATTCAGGCAGCGATCAACCGCTTTGGTTCTGACGCTATCGCCGGAAGCGCAGCCGCATTGAACTTCGAATACTTCGGTTACTTTGCGGTAGCGGCATTTTCACAGGCTGCCACGACCTTCGTCAGCCAGAATCACGCAGCGGGGGAAGAGAAACGATGCCGGACGATCACGCTGTACTGTATGCTCTTCGGGATACTCACCGGTGCCATGCTCAGTGTCCCGGCCGCATTGTCAGGTACCTTCTTCATGCGGATATTTTCATCGAAGGAGGCGGTGCTCCTCTATGCTGTGCGCAGGAACCATCTGGTCCTCCTGTGGGAATCCCTGGTCACCTTATACGAGGTGCCCGCAGCAGTTTTAAGAGGACGTGGACATTCACTCCTCCCATCAGTGGAAATTCTCTGCGGCACCATCGTCTTCCGTCTGATCTGGCTGTTTACCGTATTTATGCAGCATCCCAGCTTTGAGATGCTCTGCCTGGTATGGCCGGTGTCATGGCTGATCACCGCATTGGCTCTGTATCTGTCGATCTTGATTCTGAAAAAGAGAAAAATATATTGAGCCCGGTGAACATCACTTTATTAACGCCGCATGCAGATATCGCCCGCGCAGAACCTCAGCGATATGCCGGTCCGGGAACTGATGATGACCCAGCGACCGAACCGGCATAATGCCCATCAGCGCATTCGTAATAAACATACCCCTAAAGGATGAAAGATCCTCCGTCCGGACGACCTGCTCGCGGAATTCGATATCTGCACCTTCCCGGCACTGTTCCAGACTGCTGTGCGTGCCGCTTTCCCGGCAGCCATCCTCTCCTTCTGATCCGCCAATCAGGCTGCTTTTCCCCTCTTTCGAATGAAGCAGATATTCCCGTACCGTTCCCTTCAGAAGCCCGCATTTTACCGGCGGCGTCACGACCAGATTTTCCCTTGTAAAAAAGACATTGCTCACGGAGCCTTCGCAGATTTCTCCCTTTGTATTCACAAAAACAGCCTCGTCATACCCCATTTTCCGGGTCTGCCGATGAACCAGAATATTGTCTCCGCAGTTCAGGGTCTTATAGTAGGTAAATGGAGACGTTTCATTCCGCAGAACCGGGCTGAACCGCAGCCGGAGTCCCTCACGAAACTGCTGTTCCGTATAGGGGTTGGCACGGGT
Source organism: Eubacterium sp. (assembly GCA_020844525.1). Taxonomy (GTDB): domain Bacteria; phylum Bacillota; class Clostridia; order Lachnospirales; family Lachnospiraceae; genus Bilifractor. The sequence goes on along the minus strand of JAJGAH010000046.1, from coordinate 830 downwards.
GTCAAAGCGTATATTCTTCTCTGTGACCGTCACCTTCAAAACGCCATCCTCCAGAATTAAAGATTGCTTTTCAGAGACGTTCCCGCTATCGGAAAGATTTCTGTCATCCGGTGCGGTCTTCAGGTAATGATCAATCGACCTCTGCAGCCAATCCTCAAGGCTTCCTGCACCCCACAACTGCCCGGAAGCGCTTCGCAGCTGCTCTTTCAGATATCTCTGGTTCTGAATATGCAGGTCACGCAGGCCATTCGCAAGCCTTTGAATATGCAGTTCCTCCAGCACCGGTCTGCCATCGCGCAATGCCATCGTTTCAAACAGACCCATTCCGAAGAAAAAGCCATCATCCGCCTGCACCTTATCTGTTTGCATCTTCTTCCTCCTCTCTGCCTGCCTTGCAGATGGCGTCGATCAGGGCAACCGCCTTCTGATTGGTCTCCTCATACTCAAATGCCGGATCCGAATCCACCGTGATGCCGCCACCGACGCCAATGGTGCATCTGCCATCCCGGCAGACTGCTGTGCGGATCACAATATTGAAATCGCAATCCCCATTCATCCCGATATATCCAATGGTACCTGTATACAGGCCCCTGGCACTGTGTTCCTGCTCATCAATAATTTCCATCGCCCTGTACTTCGGTGCCCCAGTGATGGACCCTCCCGGAAAGGCTGCCTGCAGCAGATCCAGTGCAGTATAACCCGGACGAAGTCTTCCGGTTACATCCGATATCAGATGGTGTACGGTCGCAAAGCTCTCAATATAGTACATCCGGGGAACCTGTACAGATCCCGGTACGCAGACACAGTTCAGATCGTTGCGCTCCAGGTCC
>JAJGAH010000045.1 GCA_020844525.1 Eubacterium sp. | reverse complement strand
CCCCCAGAACCAGGACCACAATTATGATAACGCCTTTGATTCCGATTCCTCTTCGCCGTCCAGAGCCTCCATATTTCTTAAACGCGCGTGAAACAGATGCATCTACCGCATTTTCCACGACAGTCTTGAGCTGTTCTTCATCTGTATGAATCTGACCCATTTCTTCCTTCCCTCCAAAAACCGTGGTATGATCCAACGTTTTTTTCATCCATGCTTATAAAAGCAATCGAACGCTATGAGTGTATCACATCTTGAGCAGATTGTATGTAATCTTTTCAGAATGAGCAATTCACCCCGCATGTAAAATCCATATAAAATGTGTTTTGATCCTGATATACCTCTTCCTGTCATTCTGGCACCTATGGTATAAATATTTTATATGGTAGGCGTCTCCAAAAAAAGCACACCACAAACCAACTGATCGGGAGGAGGAGAAACAACAAATGCAACTGGAACTGAGGGAGCTGTATAAAAACTTCGGTCAGCATGAGGTACTCAAAGGTATCAGTCTTTGCGCACAAAGTGGTCATGCTGTCGGACTTCTGGGAAGAAACGGAGCCGGAAAGACAACAACCATCCGGATTCTCATGAATGTGTTCCCGGCTGATCGTGGAGATATTCTGCTGGACGGAAAGCCTGTCGATTACAGGAAGACAAGGATCGGATATCTTCCGGAGGAACGCGGCCTGTACCCCAAAAAGATAATTCTGGACCAGCTGGTATATTTTGCAGAATTGAAAGGAATGCGACGTACAGATGCAGTCACTGCCACCAGCCAGTGGCTCGAACGGCTGGGCATGTCGAAGTTCCGGAATAAGCGGCTGGATACCCTCTCCAAAGGAAATCAGCAGAAGATCCAGCTCATTACTGCAGTGGTACATGACCCGGACATCATCATTCTGGACGAGCCCTTCTCCGGTCTGGACCCTGTAAACGCAGAGCTCCTGAAGGAAGTGGTGCGGGAAGAAATTGAAAAAGGAAAAGTTGTCCTGTTCTCCAGTCATCAGATGAACTACATAGAGGAGTTCTGCAATGAAATTGCGATACTGAACGGTGGGAAGATTGTGCTGAGTGGAAATCTGCGTGAAATCCGGCGCGCACATGCGGGAAATGCACTCTCTGTCCGATCACCAATGCAGGAGGATATCTGCCGGTATTATGGCAGCCGGGCCAGCCGCATGGCAGACGGAACAGTGCAGATTGCCCTGCCGGACCCGCAGGACTGTCAGAAGGAGATGTGTCTGATTACAGGGCGGTGGCCCGTTGAAGAAATCCGTATTTTCGAACCTTCTCTGCAGGATATTTTCGTTCAGTACACCAGAGATCAGGTCTGAAGGAGGAACCATGAACCAATTCAGAACAATTTTCCATTTCGAGATCAGAAATTATTTTAAGAACAAGCTCTTTGTCGGCACCACAATCGGTATCATGATTTTTCTTGCAATCGTAATGTTTTTCCCACGGATCAAGTCATCCCTGAACACCACTGACAACGGAAAATCAGCACAGACAGCCACTGATAACGGAAACGAAGATCGAAAGACGATGCTGATTGCTTCTGACGACCCGTCACTGGCCAGAAGCGCAGAGGCAGCATTTACGCAGGCGTTCCCTGACTATCAGCTGCAGGTGACAGATAAGGGGGAGAATGAAATCCGCAGACAGATCAAAGACGGGACCGCAGAAGCCGGTTTTCTGCTTCACAGTGACACAGATTATACTTATTTTGTCAAAAATATATCCCTGTATGACAGCAACACAGCAACAGCTGACGCGGTGCTTCGGACAATTGCACAGACAAATGCCCTGACAGACAGCGGGCTGAGTCCTGCGCAGGCAGGCAGTATTATATCAGTAACAGTGACACACAACGTGGAAAAGACAGGAAAGGACCAGACGAAAAATTTCTTTTACACGTATATCATGATCTTCGCGCTCTATATGGTAATCCTGCTGTACGGTCAGATGGTCAGCACCAGCGTGGCAACAGAGAAGAGCTCAAGGGCCATGGAGCTCCTGATTACCAGTGCCGACCCTGTCAGCATGATGTTCGGGAAGGTTCTGGCCGCCTGCCTTGCCGGTCTCATCCAGCTGTCCTGCATTTTCGGCACCGCCTTTCTGCTCTTTCAGATTACCCGCGGAGACTGGGAGGAAAATACGGTCATGATGTCTGTCTTTGACATGCCGCTGTATCTGCTTCTGTACATGCTGCTGTTCTTTATTCTGGGATTTTTGATCTATGCATTTCTGTATGGCGCTGTGGGATCAACCGTTTCCAGGCTGGAAGACATCAATACTGCCATTATGCCAATCACCTTCCTGTTTGTCATCGCGTTCATCGTAGTCGTCACTGCAATGAGCCGCGGTAATGTGGATACCACACCAGTCATCGTGTGCTCATTCATACCCTTTACCTCACCGATGGCTATGTTCACGAGGATTGCCATGAGTACCGTGCCCATATATCAGATTATGATCTCGGTTGCGATCCTTGTGGTTTCCGTCGCCGGCGTTGGCGTGCTTGCCGCCAGAATTTACCGTGTCGGCGTCCTCTTATATGGAAATGCGCCAAAACCACGGGAAATTCTGCGCATGATCCGAAAGCACTGACATTTTCTGTCCTCCCCTGCGACAGGACATCTGCACACAAGGTATCAGTGTATCCCTCTTTCCTGTGAAAATTTTTTATGCTATAGTGCACTCAAATAAGGGAATGAGGTCTCCCGTAACCGCCAGAAACAAAACGCTGAATCCCAACGCCGTTCTTTTCTTTCATAAAAATATGCACTGCAGAAGGTCCTGCAGCTTTTATTAAGCGCCCTGGGGCTGGTGCCCGTTCCTGTGGTCTGACGAATACTCTGTCTGCGCATTAGCATCTTTTTCAAAATGTCTCAGATCATAGTAGACAGAGCCTTTTCCAATGCGGGATGCCACATGTGCACCCCATACGCCAAGCTTTGTCATCAGCGCCAGCCCCCAGCGGCGCCGGCCATACTCTTTACCATACAGCTGTCCGATCACCTTCGCGTCAGAGAACTGATAAAACGTCCTGGCCGCATGGTAGAATTCTTCCTGCAGCTCCCATGGCGTCATATTTTTCGGCAGGAAGGTGACATTCATCATATCAAAACGATCCCACTTGTCGGTGATCATTCTGTTTTCCTTCTTGAATTTCTCATATACCGGAGTTCCGGGATAGGGTGTCAGAATCGCCGGCTGCAGCTGATAGGCATGTATGGATTTTGCAAACGCTACGCTGCGGTCCATGTCCTCTCTGGTATCCTCGTCCAGCCCGAGTACAATACTTGCGATGACCCGTATATGGTATTTTTCACATGCTTTACCGGCACGGCGGATATTTTCAATATTCTGTCCCTTATGAATACTGTTCAGAGCCTTCTGGTTCAATGATTCAATACCGATCAGCACACGGGTCAGATGCGCGTCATGGAGCAGCTGCAGCAGCTCCTCATCATCAGCCAGATCCGTTCTTCCAAAAAAGAAACTCTCCTTGAATGTCAGACCTTCCCGAATCATACGCCGGCAGATCTCCTTTGCCCGCTCCTTATCTGCCGTAAAATTATCATCCTCAAAATTCAGATATTTGAATCCCATGTTCTTGTACATGCGGATTTCTGCGATGACATTATCGATGCTTCTCTGTCTGTATGGCGCAAACATACGTGATGTTGTACAGAAGGTACACCGGAATGGACAGCCTCTGGTGGAAATCACATTGGCTGCCTCACAGGGTGTCTTCAGAACTGAATAATCCGGAAAAGGTGCTTCATCCAGATCCGTCAGCGCAATGCCCTGAACAATCTTTTCTGTTCTGCGTCCTTCAATAACGTCAAGGATGACCTTTTCTCCTTCACCCACGATAACCTGGTCTGCGTGCTTCGCCGCCTCCTCGTGCATCCACGTCGGATGCATGCCTCCCATAATGACTCTTGCACCGGATTTCTGATGGATCATATCAGCAAGCTCATACCCGCGAGGCGCATTTGACGTCATACAGGAAATACAGAACACATCCGTATCTTTGAGAAGTTTTTTATAGGGAACACCTGCATTCAGTTCCTCATACGCCTCAACCTGATGCCCTGCCCGCTTCAAAATTCCCCCAAGGATCAGCGGACCGGTAATAGAATTGGTCTGTCCATAAATTTTCCCACCCCAGCGATACGGGGGAAACCGACGAAGTCCCGTTGTCGGAACGATAAAAACGATTTTCATATAACTCTCCATTCTCCGTACACACAAAGTAGTATGTGAACACAAAAGTAAATTGTGATATGTTGTTTATTTATCGATACATGTGTATAATAATGGTACACTGAAACAGAGTGCAGATACAAGAGCATCACTGTGTGTCTGTAATCTTATCGATATATATTTTGAATCCTGTATCTGTAAACCAGAGATCATAACATCATGTATTAGGAGACATTGCATTCATGGATAAAAGAATTCTGAAAACCAGAAAATATCTGCGGGACACACTTCTGGAACTGATGAAAGAAGAACCATACAAGAAGATCACGGTAAAGGAAATCTGCGACCGGTCAAACACCGGCCGGGTGACCTTTTACAACCATTATGATGACAAATATGATCTCCTGCTGGACTGCCTGGATGAGATGCATCAGAATATATCGCAAAGCTTTAAGGCAATGCAAAAGCAGAAAAATCCGGACAATAATTTTGTCCGGACATTGGAAAATCTGATCGATACGATTTATGAGGAAACCAGAAAATATAAAGGAATCTCACTGACGGAAGATCCGGATCTGATGGCGATATACTATCATGTCTTTATCTCCCAGATGGAAGATCTTGAGATGAATCTTGGGAATCACACACCAGCCAAATACGACCAGAAGCAGCTGAATTCCTTTCTTGTGCTTGGGTTCTGGGGATTCCTGCATGGAAATGACATAAAAAGTGAATCGGAAATCCGCCGTGACGCCCGCCGGCTCGCAAAGGACCTGGCAGAAAGCCGGATATTCACTATAAACTGAATTTCTATGTGACAATACGGCGTAAATACTGATTTTTCAGTCTTTTTTAGATATAATAATGTCAGAGCCGATAAATCAATGTTCATGGAATTGTCTTAAGCACTTACCTGTTGATCCCGATATCATATCATTGAAATGCAATTAATACAAAAACCGATTATACCTGCACACAAGGGAAGTTTTTTCATGTTGATGAAATTTCCCATCAGAAGACAGAGGGAGGACACATATGAACCGACGAACGCATAGTGATGCCTATCGGTTGGCGGTGGTCTGCATTGCTGCAGCCATCATGGCGCTGAATATCCGTATTCTGGTGAAGAACGGTGGACTGTATCCGGGCGGCGCAACAGGACTGACGATTCTCATTCAGGGTATATTCGAAAAGTTCTTCTCTATTAAGATCTCCTATACACTGGTGAATGTCATCCTGAACAGTATACCTGTTTACATTGGTTTCCGCTATATCGGGAAAAAATTCACCAGCTATTCCCTTCTGATGATTCTCCTGAGCAGTGTGCTGGTGGATATCATCCCGCACATTGTACTGACAAATGATGTGCTGCTGATCAGTATTTTTGGTGGAATCATCAATGGTGTAGCAATCGGTCTGTGCCTTTCCGTGGACGCCACAAGCGGCGGAACAGATTTCATCTCTATTTATCTCTCACAGAAAAGCGGAAAAGATTCCTTTAATATCATTCTTGGCATTAACGTTGTGATCCTGGTACTGGCAGGTCTCCTGTTCGGCTGGAACAAGGCACTGTATTCTATCATATTCCAGTTTGCCTCTACCCAGACACTTCATTTCCTGTACCGTAATTACCAGCAGGTGACACTGTTCGTCGTCACGACGGAGCCTGAAAAGGTCAGTCATATGATCTACGACCTGAGCCGCCATGGCGCGACGATTCTCGAAGGGCGAGGCGGCTACCAGGGTCAGAAGAAATATGTTGTCTATTCGGTCATCGATGCCCCAATGGCTGAAAACATTGAGAAAAAAATACATGCCATGGACGAGCAGGCCTTTGTCAACTGCATCGCAACAAAAGAGATTCTCGGAAAAGTCTACCTTAGGCCCAAGGACTGACCGGTGTGACATGACAGGCTCCTTGTCACGGCAGTGCTTTACTGTGACAGATTGTCAGACTCCTTGTTGCGGCAGAACTTTATCGCAGCAAAGTGTCTGACCCTCTGTCACACCTGGTTCTATATCACAGGGCTCTCTGTCGCATATAATTTCCTGCCATTTGTTTGTCAAAATAATCAAATGATTTCTCATTTCACAAGATATTGAACGGCCTTCCAGACTTTTCTCATATCGATCTGACATTTACCATCCCAAATTGCCACAGGAACGCAATCATCAAAACCATAGATAACAGGGGTTGAGGGATCCGCGAAAACGTAGACGATCACTCTCCTGGAATCAATGTCAACCATCCAGTATTCCCGGACACCGGCAGCCTCATACTTCTGTGTCTTCAGATACATATCCTTCCGTCTGGTGGACGGTGACAATACCTCAATAATCAGGTCCGGAGCACCTGCTACAAATCGATCTGACAATTTACTGCTGTCACAAACCACAACAAGATCCGGTTCCACAACGGTCTTATCATCCTGATCAAGCTGAACACCACAGGGCGGAATAAACACCTTGCAGGATCCTTGATTTGTATCCACAAAATTACGGAATGCCATAAATAATTCACCCTCAACAGCCTGATGAATAAGCTTTGGCGCAGACATATCATAAAAAACACCATCAATCAGTTCTGCCCTTCTGTCATCGGGAAGATTCAGATAATTCTCAATCGTATACTTACCCGGACGCGCCCACGCGCCATAGGCTGACGCACCCTCTCTGACAGTTTTATCCTGACTGCTATGAATGGAATCGTAACGGGTTTCTTTGCTTATCTGATCAGTCTTGTCTGACAGAACCTTTTCCAGGGATTGAAGTGTCCGATATCTCGGGGCCTTTGTAATTCCATTAAAAATCTTCTGTATTGTGCTAACAGGTACACCGGAAAGCTGGGAGAGTTCGTCATAGGAATATCCTTTCTCAAGCTTTGCATGTTTCAGGGCTTCAATCTTCATAGTTCCTCCCTTCTGAAAAATCATATTTTACGCCGCTCCATCTTTATCCATATTTTATCATTTTACCAGTTATTGCGCAATTATCTATCATATATCCATCCATTTTATTTCCGTTCAGGATAACTAATAGCCAGCCTTCATCACACTTTACTGTGACAGAAAGCCAGGCACCCTGTCACGGCATCACTTCACCGTGACAGGGCTCCTGGCTTTCTGTCACAACTTATTGTCCGGCAATACGACATAACGCCTTACCTTCCAGAGAAAACCACTACGGTTTCCTTTGAAAAGTAAGGCGTCTATTACAGACTTCATATTTTCCCTGAATAAATCCGATTAGTCGAAAACGAGCACTCTCTTCGAGATATCCTCTTCTTCCTTTGCAGCTGGCTCCGCAGCAATGCCTCCAAAAGGCATCTGGGCGATGAGCTTCCAGTTTGTGGCAGATCAAATAGGGACTTCACCGTATCATCGATCACCGGATTGTAGTGCTGCAGATTTGCGCCGACTCCCAGCTCGCGGAGTGCCGTCCAGATATTGATCTGCAGCATGCCGTTTGCCTGGTTCGCCCAGACAGGGAAGTTAGCCGCATATAATGGAAATTTCTCCTGAAGCGCCTTCACAACATCCTCATCAAGGTTCTTTGCTTTTTTGCATTTTTATGCTTTTCTTCAGACTCTATAAAGGTTTATCGAAGACTTATTGCGGATTATTCTTACCTACTGCAGATTCTTCTTATATTTCCTGATTACCAGGCCGAGCTGTTTTTTCTCTTCTCTGCTCAGTACTGACAGAAGACCGGCAAGCATTTCGCTATTTTCGGGATAAACCTGATTAATCATCCTCCGGCCCTGATCGGTAAGCGCAAGGATAAACCTGCGTTTGTCCGTTTCGTCCTGCGTCCTGATGATATAACCCATCTTCTCAAGATTGCCTGTGATGACCGGAATGGTACCATCTGTACTGAGTACAAGATCCTTCACCTCCCCGACAGTCAGGGGGCCCTTGCTCTTGAGAGCCTCCAGCACCGCGAACTGCCCCAGCGTCAGGTCATACCTTTTGCAGATCTGCTTCGTACGTCGGTCCATATCATTGACGATCCGATGCAGTCCGATCACGATCAGCGAATCCTGTGATGTAAGTTCCATCTTTTCCTCTCCTGCTTATCATTCAGAATCATATTCCGCAGTCTTCTTGATAAAGGTCCCATCCTGCAGCTCGGAAAAAGCCTCAACCAGTTCCTCCCGTGTGTTCATCACAATCGGCCCGTACCATGCAACCGGCTCATCCAGTCTCGGTGCACTGTACAGAAGGATTTCCGCACCCTGGTCGCCTGTCTGCAGGATGACACTGTCACCATCACCAAGCTTGGCTGCTGTTTTTTCACTGACGGCCGTCTCTCCCGCTTTCACATCCCCGACAAGTGTAAACAGAAATGCGGTCCAGCCCTCTCTGACCGGCATCTCCACCCTTGCGCCTGGATCCAGATGAATGTCATAGAAATCTACCGGTACATATTTCCCCTGCCAGCCTTCGGCATCCTTATATTTGCCGGTCACCAGACGAAGTACGCCTCCATTTAACGGAAACTCCTGAATCTCGTCATTTGTGATGCTGTGGTAAGCGGGGTCCGCCTTCATTTTGTCTTTAGCCGGAATATTCAGCCATAACTGTGTACCAAGCATTCTGTCTCCGCCCGGCATCTCCTCATGCTCCGCGCCTGATCCGGCTGTCAGCCACTGTGCCTCTCCACTGACTACGGTCGCCTCTGTACCCAGATGATCCCTGTGAAGCATCTGTCCTTTGCTGATAAAAGTGATTGTCTCAATGCCACGGTGCGGATGCATTGGAAAACCCGCTTCATAATCCCTCCGGTCTGACGAATCAAAAGCGTCCAGCATCAGAAACGGGTCGTAGATATCCGTAGTCTCATTCCCCAGTACACGTACCAGGTGCACACCCGCACCGTCAACCGCCCTCTGTCCTTTTGTCTGATAGATAACCTGTCTTTCCATATATGTATCAGTTTCCTTTCTTTTCAATAATCAGATGATATTTTGTCCTTCTTTGTCTTTCTCTTTCAGGATAAGTTTATGTTTCCTGTTTTGTATGACCGGATATTATCACTAATTAGAGATATTGTCAAGATACATTCCAGCCTGATGCCGCTGATAATAGCGTAATCCGGCAAAATTCGCCATTACCTGCTTTTCCCATCCTGCATAAAATGTCTATAGAATATTTGTAAATTGGAGAAAAATATGACGAAAACAGAAGATCAATCTTTCATAATAGCCAAAAAACAGAGAAGTGGCAAATTCTCCCTTTGGAGCCTGCTGTTCTGCCTGTTTGCCGGAGCAGTGACTGGTGCAATTGTGTGGGGATTCCTGCGTATCTGCGAATTTGGAAGGGAAATTTTGTGGAAATTCATACCGGGCGCAGTGAGCGTGCCCTTCTATCCGGTAATCGTCTGCCTTGCAGGCGGCATTCTGATCGGACTTTTCCAGCGCCGATTCGGTGTGTACCCGGAGGAACTTGGTGCCGTCCTCGGGAAAATCAGGAAGGAGCATTTTTATCCCTACAGCCATATGCCTGTTCTGGTTGTGTCCGCACTGTTTCCTCTGATTCTCGGGGCTTCTGTCGGACCGGAAGCAGGTCTTACGGGCATCATCGCCGGGCTTTGTTACTGGATGGGAGAAAGAGTCATATTCTGAGTACCGCACTTGGGGGACTTGCCCTTGGCATCGCAGGAACGCTGCTGCCGCTGACCATGTTCTCAGGCGAAGAGGAAATTTCATACCTGAACGGAACCTGGCAGACGTTCGCACCGTGGCTGCTGATACTCATCGGTTTAATAAAACTGTTACTCACCAATGTCTGTATCGAATCAGGTCTTCGTGGCGGTCATTTCTTCCCTGTGATTTTCAGCGGCATTAGTATCGGCTACGGCATCGCACTGCTGAGCGGACTGAATCCGGGCTTTGTACTTGCCGTCGTGACCGCTTCATTGCTTGGCGTAACGCTTCGGAAGCCTGTGGCTGTGACGCTTCTGCTCCTGCTCTGCTTCCCTGTCCGCATCATCCCCTGGCTCATCACTGCCGCCGTGATTGGCAGCCTGATGCCTGGTAAACCCGGATCAGAGTGTCACCCGCCTGCTCAATTCCATTGATAGTCCGCTGCCCCTTGTATTCGCTTGTAATGTAACACAGCCTGGACCCCCAGCTGATGGCATCTGTCTCGCTGCTCAGGTTGACAATTGTCAGCGCAAAGCACTGGTTCTTTCGCGGAGTAATGGAAGACGCAAAGGACAGTGTAAGATATCCATTATAAATATCC
>JAJGAH010000044.1 GCA_020844525.1 Eubacterium sp. | reverse complement strand
CTGCACACCGCTGGCAATTATCTCCCGGCATCTGCGCACGATGGCCTCCCGGCTTTCATCCTCCGGCGAAAAGGCATTGATAAATTCATACAGGTTTGGCTTGATCACATCGGGACCCGCCTTAAGTCCCTCCCGAAGCAGATCCCCCTCTGCGTCGAGAATTACCCGCTTGCCCATCTGCTTGCACGCATCCGTGAGGTCTCTGTAACAGGCTGCCGGGACCCCCTGGGGCACGCTGCCCGTGATCACAACGAGATCGATCGCAGGATCTGAAAGCCGGGCCAGCAGCTGCGCTGTAAAGGCCTGCAGCTCTTCCGCCGTCAGGGGATCTCCCTTCTGGTTCAGTTCAGTTGTGACCCGGTCCCTGACATTCCTGACCTTGATATTTTCCCGGACCCTTCCCTGCGCCATGAAAGCTTCATAGCGGATGCCCTCCGCCGCAAGGCCATCAGAAAAATCGCTCCCGTTCTGGCTGTAATTGATGCCAAACGTCCGCACTGGCACATCCAGCTGATGCAGAACAATTGATACGTTAATCCCCTTGCCGGAATAGTCGGTTCTCTTATCCTGCACGCGGTTCAGTCCGCCATAAGAAAAACCATCGATTGTAAAGGTCTTGTCAAAGCAGGGGTTCATGGTAACAGTCGCAATCATGATTCGGCCTCTTCTGCGTCACCCTCAAAGGCCTGGATTTTTTCCATATAGTCCTCATCGGAAAGTCCCGCCAGTTCCGTGAAAGGAATGGTATATTCGTAATTACTGATGATGCGCAGGTATTTCTGATCCAGATCAATGATGTATACATAGTCCACGACATCCGCATAATCCTCGCTGTTGTACAGCTTCATGGCTCCCTTGCGCCAGAGCAGTCCGAGAATATCACTCGCCTTATCCGTCCTGGCATCTGTCTGCGTCTCATCATATGGAATAAACTGACAGCCCCTCACGATCTCGGTAAATTGATCCATCTCCTGCTTCTGCAGTCTCTCCTGTAAAAAATGCAGGATATTCAGACCTGCAATGGCTGGGTGCCCGTCCTGGGGACCGTATTTGTCAATCTTTTTCTTGTCCTCGAGAAAAATATATACTGCACTGGAAATATCCATACTGAATTCCTGAATTCCTTTCCTCCTGCTTTCTTTTGATTATTCTATAATCATATAATAATAATAGAAAGCTTTCATCTCATGATATTATGATATTGTGGTCCAAATAGAACCATATTACTTGTCGAAACCGTGAGAATTTCAAGACAATTTGAGGAGCATACGTCTTTTAGCCCTGACATCTGCTATTGCCAGATCAAACTTTTTCATACACACTTCTTTGCGTTGGCAGTCAGGCCATGCAGCAGCGGCAGCTCCCTGCGCACCTTATCCACATAGGAAAGATCCAGGTCCGTGATCTGGACCCCCTCCTTCTCATCCATCTGCGCAACGACATCACCCCAGGGGGATGTCACGATGGAATGCCCCCACGATACATAAGAAAAAGAAGGATCACGGGCATCGGATGTGCCGACCATGTAACACTGATTATCAAGGGCCCTTGCGCGGAACATCAGCTCCCAGTGCGCCGGACCTGTTGTCATGTTGAAGGAAGCCGGGACCAGCACCACCTTCGCGCCGGAGAGCACCATCTCCCGCACGATCTCCGGGAACCTGCAGTCAAAGCAGATGCAGATGCCCACCCGGCAGAAATCCGTGTCAAAAACTGTCGACGCCGTTCCTGCTGTGAGCGTATCGGATTCCCGGAACCGCTGTCCGCCTTCTACGTCGATATCAAACAGATGCACCTTTCTGTGCTTCGCGATCTGCCTGCCATTCCGATCAAACACGTATGCGGTATTATAGACTCGGCCCTCCGGATCCACCTCGGGAATGGTCCCCGCAGACAGATAGATCCGATGTGCCCTTGCCATGTCCGAGAGCTGCCTCCAGGTCTCACCACCCTCAGGCTCGGCATATTCCGGAAAGCAGGCGGTCTCATAGGGAGTGGTAAACATCTCTCCAATCGTTACCAGGTCCGCCCCGCTGTCATCCAGTCTGTCCAGGCAGTCTGCAAGCATGGAAAGATTCTTCTGCTTGTCTGCATACACATGTGATTGTATCTGTGCAATCCGCATTCCCGGTCACCTCCCTGATCTTTCTGTGTCATATACAAACTGTCACAAGGTTTTTCTGACGACAGATCATCGGAAACTCCGTTCTGTTACAAAAGCTTTCAACAATAATAATACAAAATAGAACTACAGAATGTCTCATGATCAGACAGACTCTCTGTTACAAATTGCTTCCTCATTATTGTATCCTTTGTTTTCACTTCGTTCAACGCCTTTTTCTCAACCGAGAAAGCCCGGGGCTTTTCCTGTAAGTCCCGGGCCATATCATTTTCGTTTTTTCCGAATGTCCTTATTCAAAAATCGGCTTCAGCGCATTCGCAAGTGTTTCCTTCTCTGCCTCCGCCTCTGCAAGGTTCTTTCCCTTTGTGGTGTAGTATGCCTTGATCTTCGGCTCTGTTCCAGAAGGACGAACGACAACGGAGGAACCGTCATCCAGTCCGTAGATCAGAACATTTGCCTTCGGAAGTCCTGTCTTCTCCGGCTGCTCGTAGTCAGTCACGCTGACCACCTTTTTCCCTGCGAAATCCTTCGGCGGGTCCTTACGCAGCTCTGTCATGATCCCTGCCATCTTGTCCATACCGGAAAGGCCCGGGAACTCAAAGCTGTCTACCTTGTTCAGGTAGCGGCCATATTGGGCATAGATCTCCTCGAGTCTCTGCTTGATCGAGGACCCGATGCTTCTGTAGTAAGCAGCCATCTCACAGATCAGCATGGAACCGATGATAGCATCCTTGTCACGTACATAAGGTCCGGCAAGATATCCGTAGCTCTCCTCAAAGCCGAAGATAAAGCGGTCCACCTCTCCGGCAGCTTCCAGTTGGGCAATCTGATCACCGATCCACTTGAAACCGGTCAGGGTATGACGCATCTCCACGCCGTAATGCTTTGCCACAAGATCAGCCAGCGGCGTAGATACAATCGACATCACTGCTACAGGGTTCTTCGGCATTGTGCCCTTTTCAATGCGTCCTGCGCAGATATAATCGAGCAGAAGCACACCCATCTCATTACCGGAAACCAGCTCATAGGAGCCGTCCGGGCACTTCATGGCGATGCCCACACGGTCCGCGTCAGGGTCTGTCGCCAGCATCAGGTCTGCCCCTGTCTTCTTCGCAAGCTCAAGTCCATACTTCAGTGCCTCAAAAATCTCCGGGTTCGGATACGGTGCAGTTGTGAAATATCCATTCGGATATTCCTGCTCCGGAACGATGGTGATATCAGTGATACCGATATCCTGCAGTACACGGGTGACCGGTACAAGTCCGGTCCCGTTCAGCGGAGAATATACCAGCTTCAGTCCCGCGGTCTTCGCAAGACCCGGTCTTACCTGACGCTCCTCAATAGCCGCATACAGTGCTTCCTTGCAGTCATCACCGACGAAACGGATCAAGCCCTTCTCCACGCCCTCTGCAAAGGACATGTATTTCGCACCGGTAAGCACATCGGTCTTCTGAATGGAATCGTATACAACTGCCGCTGCATCATCGGTCATCTGGCAGCCATCCGGCCCGTAAGCCTTGTAGCCGTTATACTTCGCCGGATTGTGCGATGCGGTAACCATAATACCGGCATTGCACTTATAGTATCTGGTTGCGAAGCTCAGTGCGGGCACCGGCATCAGCTCATCATAGATGCGGACATGAATGCCGTTTGCCGCCAGAACACCAGCGGCATCTCTTGCAAAATTCCATCCCTTCAGACGGCTGTCGTAGCTGATTGCCACGGTCTGCGTGCCGCCCTGGGTCTTCACCCAGTCCGCAACACCCTGCGTAGCCTGACGGACAACCCAGATGTTCATGCGATTGGTTCCGGCGCCAAGCGTGCCGCGCAGACCAGCCGTACCGAACTGCAGTTTCACTGCAAAGCGATCCTTGATCGCGTCATCATCGCCTTCAATGTCACGAAGCTCCTTCTTCAGATCAAAATCAATAAGATCCGCATTCAACCAGCGTTTATACTCATCCTGATACATCTGATTCCTCCGTTCCTCTTCCCTGTGGAATTTCTGATGCCAATTCTGTCAAAGATCATTACCGGCATTTCTCATGGCCGCCGGCAGCTCTTCGTAGGCAAATCTCCGCACCGCACGTCATTGGCAAAACTGACAAATCCGGACGGAAAGACACGCTTTTTTTCGTGCTAATAAGCCAAAATCATCATACTGAATTTTATAAGTATTGTCAAGCACAGCCAGGCGCATGACCTTTCAGAACCGGACCTGCATGTTGCAGTTCATTCATGTTCCGGGAAGGCACTTCTCATGTGGTTCGGTGATGTACCGGGAAGGCATTTTTCATGCAGTCCTCTGACATGCATAATTTAATTATCGAATGATACAGACAAATAAGGAACTCCCTGCATGAAAGGTCTTTTAACGGCAAGTTTTTTACGTTCCCTTAACGCAGATTTATCCGTGCCGTGATGGTACGGAATTCTGCGTGGTCCTAAAATATAGGGATGATAAGGAAGCAGCAGATTACCCTCAGTTATAAAAGCTGCCTGCAATACAAAGTGAGAGGAGAAGGTTCTATGGAGAACATGATAGCCCATTCTGCGAACACAGTTCATTCAAATAAATATAAACTGAAATTAAAATCATTCCGTGATATGTCAAAGCGGTGGAGAGTCTCTATTCTGGTCCGTCTGTCCTGTCTCACGTTTTTAGTCCTGTTCTTCACAACAGTCTGGAATATGTGATCCGCTGGACGAAATCTGCAATTCACATTTTTTTCATAAATCATATTGGCCTTTTTGCTTGTCATAAGGGAAAGTCTGTGCTAGAAATGTAAAGGAATCCTTAAGATTTGTTTACATAAGATTTGCACAGACTTTTTTATTCTGTATAATATGCACAGACTTTTTTATTCTGCACAAGATACACACAGACTTTTGATACCAGGAAAGGGCTCTTATGAAATCCAAACATCCATTTACAGCAATGATCCTTGCGTGTTCACTTGCGGCTATGCTGACTGCCGGCTGTGGTTCTTCCACTTCCGCTTCAGAGGCATCACAGATGACCCGCTTAAAGAACGTAACAAGTTCATCCGATACGGCTTCTGTGCTGTCAGGTTCCGGAGATGACTCTGTTGGTACGGATGAACCATGGTCCACAGACACGGCAAAAGAAGAGCTGACCAAAATCCTGTCCTCGGATTTGAATGACCACCAGGCTGTGCTGGATGTGCCGGAGATGCTCCAGAACCCGGAGCTGCCCACAGGCTGCGAATCCGTCGCACTGACCATTGCCCTGAATTCCCTGGGCTGCAGCCTGAACAAGACAGATATCGCTGAACAGTATCTGGAATACGGTAATAACCTCGCCTATCAGTATGCAGGTGACCCGCATACTGACAGCGGAGCTGGTGTTTTTGCAGCCGGCATTGTCAATGCAGCAGAAAAATATATAAAAGAGCAGAACCTGGATATTGCAGTGTTCAACACCTCTGGTACCTCTCTCTCTGATCTGTACAAGGTAGTGGACGCCGGATACCCGGTAGTGATCTGGGGCACCATGTACATGTCAGATCCAATACCGACTTCTCAGACCTACGATTACAATGGATATACCTACACCTGGTACCAGAACGAACATTGCATGGTGCTTTGCGGATATGATGAGGATGCAAATACCGTTGTCGTAAGTGACCCGCTTTCCGGCATCGTTGTGCGTGACGCGTCACAGTACGAGTCCTATTTCCAGGAAACCGGACAGTACTCTGTTGTGCTGATGAATGAAAATGGCGTGCAGAAGACAACGCTTGACACCAGTAAAACAGATACTGATGACGCCAGCAAGGCAGATACCTCATCGGAAAACTACCAGAAGATTCTCAGCAGCCGTCAGGATACTTCCAACTACTCTTACAACCAGTGGCAGAACAACGGGGACAGTTCAGGCAGCTACTATAATAATTACGACGCCTCTGCCTATCAGGGACAGTCCTACGACGCGCCTTCAGACTCCGGATCCGGAAATAGCCAGAGCGGAACGAATTCCGCTTCCCCCGAAACCAGTCAAAGCGGATCAGGGTCCGGTTCACAAGCAAGTCAGAACACCAGCCAGTCCGGCGGTGGCAGCGCACAGGATTCCAATGCAGGCGGTTCCGGGTCAGGCACCTCTGACTCCGGATCCTCCGACACTCCATCAGGTGGCGGTGGTGATGATTCCGGAAATAATGGCGGTGGATCATCCGGCACGGCTACAGACGATAGTTCGGGTGGCGGCTCCGGATCCGGCGCAGATACACCCCAGACACCAGGCAGCACAACCACTGATGGTGGTGGGACCACGGACGGACAGACAGAATCCTGAACCTATTACACTGACATACCATAATCGAAGGGTAAGTATTTAGAAATTGTCTTGAAATTCGAACATTTGCAGACATGCCAGAAGAACCGTAGTACTTCTTGCTTGTCGAAACCGTGAGAATTTCAAGACAATTTCATGAGCATATATTTTTGACCACAATATTATAACAATCTATCAGCTTCTGAATAATCGGATCTGCTATGACAGCACACCCGTTACTTTCTCTCATTCTTTTCCTGCTGCATCTCCAGAATCATCATCGATAGCAGCAGATACTGCCTGATGGCAGGGTCATCCAGATCCTCCTTCAGCGTGCTCTGAATTTTTCCAAGCCGGTACGTAATCGTATTTCTGTGGGCATACATTTCTGTTGCCGTTCTCTGTATGGAGCGCTCGCTCTCAAGGAATGTCTTCAGGGTATCAAATGGCTCGGATTTTCCCTTCCTGACCTTCAGCTCCCAGAAATGCACCACCGCCGGATGACAGGCACAGATCTTGTCCTTCCAGTCCGGCATCTCGATGATGTACCGGCTCGCATAACTGGTAAACCGGAGAAGATGGCGGAAAAGATCGTCCTCCTCTGCCAGCCTCTTATCCCTTCGTCCCTCCTGCATAGCATAGCTTGCCTGCTTATAGAGTGACCGCAGATTTTCAAGTCCGCGCACCTGCAGACTGAAGCTGCTGTAGATAGAATTCTGCTCTGTAAAGGAAACCAGAAAAGTCTGAAACACCCTGTCCCTGTACAGGTTCCGGTTGGTCAGAATCACCACATCGGGTCCCTTCTGCAGCACCAGACATGCCGGAAAATTGTGCATGATGGCATTGGCTATTACATTCTGTGCCTTGGCATGGTCCATGCCGTTCTCCATTCCTACCGGGTCCAGCAGAACGATCTGGAAATTCTCATCCTCTGTCCATCCAAAGCGTGACAGCTGCCTGTCGAGTGCCTCCTGATTCCAGGACTGTTCAAACAGATAATCATACATCGGATTTTCCGGCTTTTCCTGTCTGCGTGCCTGAATACCGACATATGGCTGCAGAATCTGCCCGAGCCTCTGCAGCAGCTGCACATCACCAGCATTGGTCTTCCGGTTCCTCTCAACGACCGAAACTCTGCCGCACTCAACACCACCAAAATACAGGGTCTTTGAAATTCCATGGAACGGATTGGCATTCTCCACATTCTGCTTCCAGTGAAAACGGGCGCAGCCCTCCTTGTTTCCAGGCTCAAGCTCATCATATTCGATCTGGTAGATGCTGTTCAGTGAGGAATAGCCATACCGGGCAATATACTGCCATTCGGAATCCATTGTCTCAAGGTCATCCACCCTGCTCATTGCCAGCACCTTGGTATTGCTGTCCGTAATCAGAAGAGGATTCCTGAAAATGAATTCTGTCTGTTCGATAATATCCTTGAAATCACCCTTCCGGACATCCTCCTCCATCCGCAGCTCCCAGTCCTGATAGTAATCAAAAACGCCCTGAAGAATTTCAAAGGCCTCCAGAACACTCAGATTATAAATTTTGATGCGGTCTCCGCCCTCACCCTCGTAGACCACATAGTCTTTTTCCGCAAACACATGCACACAGTTCGTCGCATACGCAAGCCTCGCACTGTTCAAAATAGGCTTTGCATCCTCATGAATGCTCGCGCGTATATCCATAAGCGGTGCCAGCCGGTTTGCAATCATCCACATGCTTAATTTCATTGTAAGCGCCCCGTTATCTTATCCTGAAGAAGAACACAGCTGTCTCATGAAATCCGTGCTCCTGTTCCGTTATTGAAAAATCTCTGTTTTCCCATTTCAGCAAAATTGTACTCTTTTCCCTTCTTTTGTGCAAGAGCGTACAAAAGCGTGCCCTCACGGGCACGCTTTTCTGGTGAACCTATGGATTTAGTTGTGCACTTTCAAATCGCAAAAACTTATTTGCAAGCATTCATCACAGGCGCCATATACGATTTACCTGCAATCACACGCCGGAAGCACCGTAGTTGGAAAGCACACGGGCGGATGGGTCGTCCACGTCACAGCCCTCCCACTCCTTGTTCGGCATCCAGTATGCCGGGATCAGCTGATCCTGGTTCGGATAGTACTTCTCAAAGATCTCACGATACAGAAGAGATTCCTTGGTGAACGGCTGCACATAGGTGTATTTCTTGATCTTTTCCTGAAACTCCTCATCAGTGTAACAGCTGTTTGCATAATCAATGATATCGTTCCGCAGAGAATGTCCAACTGCATCAGAGAAGGCCGCCTTCTCACGCATCAGGATACTGTGCGGGATGCAGGCATCCTTTTCAAAGGCATGACGCAGAAGATACTTTCCGATTCCGTAGGTGTTCATCTTCTTTGCCGGATCAATATGCATCACATAATCCACAAAATCCAGATCGCCGAAGGGTACACGTGCCTCCAGGGAATTTACAGAGATGCAGCGGTCGGCACGAAGCACATCATAGACATTGATCTCATGAATTCTCTTCTCCGCCTCCTTCTGGAATGCCTCCGCATTCGGAGCGAAGTCAGTGTACTTGTAGCCAAAAAGCTCATCTGAAATCTCACCGGTAAGAATTACACGGATATCTGTGTGCTCGTGAATCCACTTGCAGACCAGATACATGCCGACAGAGGCACGAACGGTCGTGATATCATAGGTTCCAAGCGCCGCAATGACCGGATCCAGGGCCGCAATGACATCGTCCCTTGAGATAATGACCTCGTGATGGTTGCTGTGAATGTATTCCGCAACTTCTCTTGCATACTTCAGATCGATGGCATCAATATCCATACCAATGGCAAAGGTTTCAAGCGGCTTGTCCAGCATTTTTGCCGCAATACCACATACAAGAGAAGAATCCAGGCCACCGGAGAGCAGGAATCCCACCGGAGTATCGGAATCCAGACGCTTGCGGACACCCTCCACCAGCTTGTCATGAATATTTCTGCTGATGGTGTCCGGATCATCATGACTGTACTTGCCATCCACCTTCGCAGGGTCGTGATAGGTGTGGAACTCTCCATCCTTGTAATAAGTACCCGGAGGGAAGGGATAAATCTTGTCACACAGACCGATCAGGTTCTTCGGCTCAGAAGCGAACAGAATAACATGGCGGCTGTCATAGCCATAATACAAAGGCCGGATACCGATCGGGTCTCTGGCTGCGATATATTCGTCAGCATCTGCGTCGTAAATCACAAGCGCAAACTCTGCGTCCAGCATCCTGAACATATCCACGCCATGCTCCTTGTAAAGCGGGAGCAGAATCTCACAATCGCTGTCCGAACGGAAGGTATATCCCTTTCTGACAAGCTCCTCCTTCAGAGGACGAAATCCGTAAATCTCACCATTACATACGCAGTAATTACCATTCATCTCAAAAGGCTGCATTCCTTCCGGTGTAAGGCCCATGATGGACAGTCGATTAAAGCCGAGAAAGCCCTTATTCGTATTGATCAGCCTGGAAGCATCCGGACCACGTGAGGTGGTTTTTCTCAGTGCTTTTGCCAGGGCTTCTTCTGATCCGCCTTCTCCGCAATACGCTAGTATACTGCACATAATCTCATCCTCTTTCTTTCTTAAATATTACACCGCAATTTTTCAAATTCAAAACATACTCTTCAGGTTCTTCAAAACATGCTCTTCATGTTCATACATTTAAATAAATAAGTATCTTTCATCTGAAAAAGACGGCATTTGTAAAAAAAGACAGGCCGAGACACTTACTGAAAAGCATCTTTGCCTGTCGTCTGTCTGACATTCTATAAGAATATGGCAGCCTTTGGAATACTCATTTTTAAGCATGCCATAAATATCTTTCATTCCTCACCCAGGGTATACGCATTTATGCATGCGTTGATCCATGCACTGCTATCGGAATCAAAAGGTACGCGTTTATGAAATTGTCTTGAAATTCGAACATTTGCAGACATGCTAGAAGTACTTGGTGATGAAATTTTGCGTTGTTCAGAAAAAGTCAACTGTCTGAGCTGCAGAATGCAGCGAGTTTTGACTTTTTCTGAACGTCTTTAGCAACGTTGAAGAACCTTAGTACTT
>JAJGAH010000043.1 GCA_020844525.1 Eubacterium sp. | reverse complement strand
TTTGCAATCATGATCATCCTGGCTCTTGGCATTATGGGCAACATGGTGCAGTCCAATTCCATCAGTGATGCATTCCATACCGCGTTCGGGGCGAACAAGCTGGTCATGGGCATTATCATTGCAGTTATTGCCGGATTTATCTTTGTCGGAGGCATCAGCCGTATCGCTACATTTACAGAAAAGGTTGTACCGCTGATGGCAGGCTTATATCTGGTGGGCGGACTGATTGTTCTGATTATCAATCATAATAACCTTCTTCCGGCAATCGGTTCTATTTTTGTCGGAGCGTTTACTCCGCAGGCAGTTGTGGGCGCAGGTGCTGGTATTACGGTACGCCAGGCATTAAGACTCGGTGTTGCGCGTGGTCTGTTCTCCAATGAGGCCGGTATGGGATCCACACCACATGCACATGCGCAGGCACAGGTGGCAAAACCGCAGGATCAGGGTGAGGTTGCCATGGTAGGCGTGTTCATCGACACCTTTGTTGTACTTACCATGACTGCACTGGTTATTCTTTCATCCGGAGTGCTTGGGACAACGATTTCTTATGGCGGGGATGTGACAGGAACACCGGTTGCACAGGCTGCATTTGACACCGGGTTTGGCTGGTTTGGTGCAAAGTTTGTAGCGATCTGTCTGTTCTTCTTTGCGTTTTCAACGATCATCGGATGGTATTTCTTTGCACAGCAGAACGTCAAATATATGTTTGGGACCCGATTTGTAAAGCCCTTTGCAGTGATCGTAGTTATCTTCATACTGATTGGTTCGGTGCTCAAGGTAACGCTGGTATGGAATCTTTCCGATCTGTTTAATGGCCTGATGGCACTTCCCAACCTGATCGCACTGCTTGCTCTCTCCGGTGTGGTTGCAAAGATGGCTCATGGAGCAGATATCAAAAATGAGGATCTGTAAGCAGGTCATATACTAATAAAGCCTGTATTTCTGACCGGGTGGCTGCATGACAGATTTGTCTGCTATGCAGCCGCCCGATTTTTTCGGGATTTTTTGGGGAAGATCATCATGGTAAAATTATATAAAAAGAATTCACACATTTGTCATTTTATTAAGATAAAATAAAACCGGTATAGATGAGGCAAAGTGATGGGGAGCCATACAAAGGGGAAAGAGTATGAGATTGAGAAATTGGAAAATGAAACAGAGGGACCTGATCGGGAGTGTATCCGGCAGCCGGAAGTATGACGATGGTACGTTTATTCACACATCGCCGGTGATTTCCATGGCTTATGACGATGGGCTGTTTATGATGCGCACTGAAAATTCTATCTATGAGTGTGATGTGCAGGATTTTATCGGAACAGAGGTGGAATTAAATCTTCTGATAGAGAACGCGGAGCATCATGACAGACAGACGACGACAACGCTCGGAGGTTATCATTACTGATGTATGGATGTGATCTTTTCGATTCGATGATATCAATGATATAATTAAGAATATATATCATCAGGAGAGGAGATTTCGATGTTTATACTGTTGCCAGGACTATATGTGGCATTTTTTTACTTTTTTCTTGCTGTATTGCCTGCTTTGCTCTTACTCATTTACGTTTACCGGCAGGACAAGGTGGAAAAGGAACCCGTCGGATTGCTGTTACAGCTGGTCCTGATGGGAGTTCTTGCCGCTTTTTTGTCCATGGTGCTTGAAAAAATCGGCATGCAGCTTCTGAACCGCACGTCTCTGGATTCTTCCAGCCTGAAATATATTTTGATCATGGCCTTTCTGGTGGTTGCAGTTGCGGAGGAAGGTACCAAATATCTGCTGATGGCTTCCATAACCTGGAAAAATTCTGCGTTCAATTACCGGTTTGACGGGATCGTTTATTCTGTGTTTGCATCGCTTGGTTTTGCAGCAATGGAGAATATTGTGTATGAGCTGGGCTATGGCCCGGGCATACTGGTGGGACGCGCTTTTCTGGCCATTCCCGGGCATATGAGTTTTGGCGTATTATTCGGCTTTTTCTATGGAAGAGCCAGGGTGTTGTATTTTCAGGGACGCCATATACGGCAGACACTCTGTATCATTATGGGATATATCAGTGCGGTCTTCCTTCATGGAATCTACGATACCTGCGCGATGCTGCGGACAGGGATGTCCACGCTGGTGTTTGCTGTCGTTGTGGTCGCAGTATATCTGATCTGTTTTCTTCTTGTCCGCAGAGAATCTGCCCATGATGAGAATGTCTACACACGGAGAAGATATTGATGTGACATAAGAACATGGCTTTGACAAAAGAACATGGATCTGACAAAGAAATATGAATCTGACAAAAGAACATGAATCTGACTTGAGAACAAGAATCTGACATGGTAATGCAGAAATGACATTTAAACAATTGAGAAGATATTCAGGGGGGCGATCAGAATGTATACAGACAAGTATGAAAAGCGGTATGACCGGGTGAAATATCTTGCTGGACTGGATCCGGAGCAGAAATACGAGGCCTTTAATGAGATGATTGCTGCAAGCCATCATATCGTTTTCTTTGGAGGCGCAGGCGTCTCAACGGAAAGCGGCATTCCCGATTTCAGAAGCAAAGACGGGCTGTATAATCAGCATGATGTGCAGTTTGACCGGTACACGCCTGAATATCTTCTGAGCAGTGACTGCCTTTATAATCATCCGGAGGTTTTCTATGAGTTTTACAGACAGAAGATGAATGTAAAAGGTATAGAGCCGAATACCGCGCACCTGAAGCTGGCCGAGATGGAGCGTAAGGGGAAGCTTGACTGTGTCATCACGCAGAATATTGATGGACTGCATCAGAAGGCGGGAAGCAGAAAAGTTTATGAGGTACATGGTTCTACGCTTCGGAATTATTGTGACCGATGCCATAAAGCTTATCCGTCCGACTATATTTTCAACAGCCAGGAGCCTGTACCGAAATGTACTGTGCCCGGATGCGGCGGGATGGTGCGTCCTGATGTGACTCTTTACGGAGAAATGCTGCCGGAAGAAGCCTGGAGGAATGCGGAGAGGGTGTGCAGAGAGGCGGATATGATGATTGTCGGTGGAACTTCTCTGAGTGTTTACCCGGCTGCCTCACTTCTGGATTATTTCAGCGGAAAATATCTGGTGCTGATTAACCGTGACCGTACAAATCGTGATAATGGGGCAGACCTCGTCTTCCATGAAAGCATAGGAGAGGTTCTGGGGCATGTAAGAGTATAAATTCTGAAGCAGTCCCGCTCCTTGAAAATAAGATCGTGTATGTATGGGCTTTATGGCCATTCAGAAAGAAAAGGTGTTGCGCATGGCATATGATAATGACTTTACAGGTGGACAACTGAGGAATGCCAGAAACGGCAGCGCGGCAGATGCGGATGCCTTAAAGCGTCCGGTATCCATAAGGGACATCGCAAAAGCATGTGGTGTTTCTGTTGCTACGGTAAGCAAGGCGTTAAACGGGTACAAGGATGTTTCAGAGGAAACAGCACATAAAATCAGGAGAATGGCAGAAAAGCTGGATTATCATCCTGACCCTTCGGCGATCCAGCTGCGCACCAATATTTCTCATAATATCGGGGTGGTGTTTGAGGATGAGACGTCAAGCGGTCTGCTGCACCCTTATTTTTCCAGCATTTTGAACAGTGCCAAGAATGAGCTGGAGCGGCTGGGCTATGATATTACCTTTATCAGTCAGAAGATGGTAGGGGATTCCTTTCTCCGCCATGTGCGCTACAGGAAATGTGACGGAATTCTTATTGCGAATGTCAATTTCAAGGATCTGAAAATTCAGCAGCTTGTTCAGAGCGACATCCCTTTTATCACGATCGATTACCAGGTAATGAATCACAGCTGTGTCATGTCGGATAATGAAGAGGGCGGATATGAGCTGACCAGATATCTGATTGAAAATGGTCACAGAAGAATTGCTTTTATTCATGGCGAGGATACACTCGTGACACAGAAGAGGCTGCAGGGCTTTCGCCGGGCACTTTCAGAGGCAGGTATAGGGACAGATGAGTATTCTGAATATGATGGCAAGTACAACAACCCGGCATATAATAGCGAAGTTCTCAGAACCATCATGTCCGGAAGTGTAAAGCCGACCGCCATCATGTTCAGCGATGATTTCTCCTACATCGGCGGACGCAGGGTGCTGCGGGAGCTTGGATACAGCATACCAGGGGATATCAGCGCTGTGGGATATGACGGTATTGATGTCGGCCAGATTCTGGAGCCCTCACTGACAACCTACCGGCAGGATGCGGAGGGTATCGGAAGACTGTCCGCGCAGAAACTGATTGAGATTGTGGTCAACTGGCGGTCCAGTGCCGTGGAGGAGATAAAGGTAAATGGGCGGATGCTGATCGGGGAAACCGTCAGGGATATTCGTGGCGGCGGCAAGGTCCCGGACAGGCATTGACAGGACAGTAAGACGCGAACCATCCTTTCGTATCAGAACAGATGCGGAGGGGTGGCCTTTTTTTACATTGATTTGCAACAAAATTACATTGTGATACAGGATAAAATCATACATAATAATTGTATGATTTTTGACGCCAATGTCATAACTGTATGATTTTTGATCCCAATGTCATTGTATTATCTGGAGATGCAGAGGGTAGCTGAAATGATCCGAAGAAGCAAACACGTTTTTGTACTGAGTACACCCGGAACCACATATATGTTTCAGGTTCTGCCAAGTGGGCATCTGGAACATCTGTACTATGGAACCTCCCTGGGAGATTTTCGTGGAAAGTCTGATGACGAAATCCTGCAGGACGCTGCATGTCTGGAGGAAAAACGGGCATTTCCTGCGGGCAATATGATTTCGTATGATCAGAAGCATCCGGAGCTGACCCTGGAGGATCTTTGCCTGGAAATGTCTTCTTATGGAAAAGGAGATATTCGGGAACCTTTTATCGAGGTTGCCCATGCGGATGGAAGCGTCACCTCAGATTTTCTTTTTGAAAATGCTGTGATTTCTGCTGACAAGCCGGCGTATGAGACGCTTCCGGGATCTTATTTTGGAAGTGATGATGGAGAGAAAAAGGAACTGGAGTATATATGCAGCAGCAGATTTTCACATCTGGCTGTGACGCTAAGGGACGCTTCTTATAACCTGCGGCTGGAGCTTCACTACTATGTATATGAGGATTGCGACGTTATTACCAGATGCAGCAGATTTGTCAATGACAGCACGGATCAGGTCCGACTGAACCGACTGATGAGTACACAGCTGGACTTTGCTGATGGCGGGTATCAGATGCGTATGTTTCATGGTGCCTGGGGCAGGGAAATGTACTGGTCAGATCTGCCTGTCAGAGCCGGGAAGGTGGTAAATGCCTCCATCGCAGGCGTATCCTCGAATCGAAGCAATCCCTTTGTGATGCTGCACAGGGAAGATACCACAGAAAATGCCGGGCTTTGTTATGGCCTGAACCTGATCTACAGCGGAAATCATTATGAGGCTGTTGAGGTGAATTCCTTTGGAAAGACCAGGTTTGTGTCCGGTATCAATCCGCAGTCATTTTCCTTCCTGCTGTTGCCCGGGGATACCTTTGAGGCACCGGAGGCAGTGATGACCTGTTCAGATGCCGGGTATACGGGTATGAGCCTTTCCATGCATCATTTTGTCAGGGAACATATTGTAAGAGGATTCTGGAAAGACAGGGAGCGGCCGGTGCTTCTCAACAGCTGGGAGGCGGCCTATTTCAAGATCAACAGAAGCCGCCTTCTGCATCTTGCAAAGGCGGGCAGAGATGTGGGAATTGAGCTGTTTGTCATGGATGACGGCTGGTTTGGAAAAAGAGATAATGATAAAAGCTCTCTTGGAGACTGGGACGTCAATACCGAAAAGCTTCCCGGAGGACTGGAGCAGATTTCCCGGGATGTGCAGGGACTTGGCATGAAATTCGGACTCTGGGTTGAGCCGGAAATGGTCAGCCAAAACAGCAGGCTGTATCAGGAACATCCGGACTGGGCCATGCAGATCCCAGGGAAACCGCATGCAGAGGGAAGAAATCAGATGTTTCTGGACCTTGCCAATCCGGAGGTTGTGGATTATCTGACAGAGAAGATGAAAGAGGTCTTTTCTTCCGGGGAGATTTCCTATGTAAAGTGGGACATGAACCGGATCATGTCTGATGTCTATTCACCCTGTCTTCCCGCGGAGAGACAGGAGGAGACAGCACACAGGTATATCTGTGGATTTTATCGCCTGGCACATGCGCTTACGGCAATGTTCCCGGAGATCCTTTTTGAAGGGTGCGCTGCGGGAGGCTGTCGGTTTGACCTGGGTGCCCTGTGCTATTTTCCGCAGATCTGGGCGAGTGATGACACGGATCCAGTCATGCGATCCAGAATACAGCAGGGATACAGCTATGGATATCCACTGTCTGTTATGACAGCCCATGTATCCGCCAGCCCGAACCATCAGACGCTTCGGTCAACGCCTCTGGATACCAGGTTCCATATTGCCGCATATGGTGACCTTGGATATGAGCTGAATCTGAATGACCTGGACAGAAGAGAGCTGGATGAAATCCGCAGGCAGATTGCCTTGTATAAGGAATGGCGGCATGTCTTTCAGTACGGTGATTTCTACCGCGGAAGATTTGACAACCTGGTGGAATGGACGGTGGTGTCAAGGGACAGGAAACGTGCGGTGGGCATGATTTTTCAGAATCTGACGGAGGCAAATCAGCCCTATACAATGTACAGAGCCAGGGGATTGGACCCGGATAAAAGGTATCATTTTTATAATATTGCAAAAAGACACGATATCAGGGATTTTGGCGATTTGATCAATACTGCATCGCCTGTCCACGTCCGCCAGGGCTCTGTGCTGCAGAATATGATTGCCAGGTTTGTCACAATGCCCGGGGAACAGGAGGAAATTGTGACAAGTGGTGAAATTCTTATGAAGGCCGGTGTAAAGCTGCAGGGGGCATACAGCGGCACAGGGTATAACGAGCACACCAGATATTTTGCTGATTTTAATTCCAGATTGTATTTCATGGAGGAGGAAGATTATGTCTGACATTGATCATGCAATTACAAGACTTACTGGGTACGGACTGTACACAGGTCTCATTGAAAAGGAAGATATCATCTTTACAGTCAACAGCCTTCTGAAGGAGCTGGGGAAGGACGATTATGATGGAAGTGAGGATGAGGTGATCGCCTATGCCTCCACACTGAACCGTGAGAGAATTGATGCCGGCACAGAGCTGGAGGAAACGCTGCAGGAGCTCACGGATTATGCGGTACAGAAGGGGCTGACAGGTGGCGATACAACCGTTTACCGGGACCTGTTTGATACAAGACTGATGGGTGTTCTGACACCCAGACCATCTGAAGTGGTGCGGACCTTCCGGAAGCTTTACCAGGATTCACCGAGAAAGGCAACGGACTGGTACTATACGTTCTCCAGAGATACGGATTATATCCGGAGATACCGGATTGCCAGAGACGTAAAGTGGAAGACGGAAACGGAATACGGAGAGCTGGATATCACCATTAATCTGTCAAAGCCGGAAAAGGATCCCCGCGCCATTGCAGCCGCCAGAGAAGCTGCACAGGTCGGCTATCCGAAGTGCCAGCTCTGCAAGGAAAATGAGGGATATGCGGGCAGAGTGGACCATCCTGCCAGAGAAAATCACAGGATCATTCCTGTCACAATCCAGAATTCCCGCTGGTGCTTCCAGTATTCTCCTTATGTCTATTACAATGAGCACTGCATTGTCTTTAATGCTCAGCATATCCCGATGCGGATTGAGCATGCGACCTTCTGCAAGCTGTTTGATTTTGTAAAGATGTTTCCGCATTACTTTGTCGGTTCCAATGCGGACCTTCCGATTGTCGGAGGTTCCATCCTGAGCCATGATCATTTTCAGGGCGGTCATTATACCTTTGCCATGGAAAAAGCACCGGTGGAAACTTATTTCACGGTTCCCGGCTTTGAGGACGTCACATCTGGCATTGTAAAGTGGCCTATGTCCTGCATCCGCCTTTCCGGACCTGATACAGACCGTATAATTGCACTGGCGGACAGAATTCTGAATGCATGGAGAGGCTACACAGACGAGAAAGCCTTTATTTTTGCCCAGACTGATGGAACACCACACAATACCATTACACCCATCGCGCGAAAACGGGGAGACAATTTCGAGCTGGATCTTGTGCTGCGAAATAACATCACAACAGCAGAACATCCACTGGGTGTTTTTCATCCACATGCAAAGCTGCATCATATCAAGAAGGAAAATATCGGCCTGATTGAGGTTATGGGCCTTGCAGTGCTGCCAGCAAGACTGAAGAAGGAGATGGCAGACCTGAAGACTGCTATTCTTTCAGGAAAGAATCTTCGTGCAGATGAAGAGCTGGCCAAGCACGCGGACTGGGCAGAAGAATTTATGCAGAGATATGACCATATCGATGCAGATAATATCGATGAGATTTTGAAGAAGGAAATCGGAAAGGTCTTCATGCTGGTTCTGGAGGATGCAGGTGTCTATAAGCGTACACCGGATGGACGGGAAGCATTCCAGCGCTTTATTCACACACTCTGATCTGATGATGTAAGGGTCAGGAGAGGTATGCTCTTGAAATTGTCTTTGAAATTCTCACGGTTTCGACAAGCAAGAAGTACTACGGCTCTTCAATTTTGCTAAAGACGTTCAGAAAAAGTCAAAACTCGCTGCATTCTGCAGCTCAGACAGTCGACTTTTTCTGAACAACGCAAAATTTCATTCGCCAAGTACTTCTAGCATGTCTGAAAATGTTCGAATTTCAAGACAATTTCATGAATATATCGCGTCCGCCCTACTAATATTATAGCTTGGAGATAATTAGATTAAAACATACAAGTATAGTGATAATATAGCGATAATAATATTACCCATGCAAATATCTTGAAGAAAGATTGACGCATACAAGTATTCTGTGAGGTGCAGGTGAGACGGTATGGATAAAAAGATAATGATGCAGAAACCGGGGAATATGCTCTATCCGGTACCTGCTGTCATGGTCAGCATGGCTGGTGAGCCAGAACAGGAATCGGATGGCCTTTACAGAGAAAAATCTGATCTCGCACACTATCCTGCAGCAGGAATACCGAATATTATTACGGTTGCATGGGCAGGAACGATCTGTTCGGATCCGC
This sequence comes from Eubacterium sp., assembly GCA_020844525.1. GTDB lineage: Bacteria > Bacillota > Clostridia > Lachnospirales > Lachnospiraceae > Bilifractor. The sequence goes on along the minus strand of JAJGAH010000043.1, from coordinate 1,496 downwards.
CGATGGTGTCTGTTTCTGTGCGCAGAAGCCGGTATTCCTGGCATCTGCTGAAACAGCATGGGGAGTTTGTGATCAATCTCACAACAGAGAAGCTGGTGAAGGCTGCCGACCTCTGCGGCGTCCGTTCCGGAAGGGACATCGACAAATTTGGATACTGTCACCTGACACCCGGAGCAGCAAAACGCGTAAACGCTCCGATCATCGAGGAGTCCCCGGTCAACATAGAGTGCATGGTGAAAGAGGTTCTGCCCCTTGGCTCCCACGATATGTTCCTTGCAGAGGTGGTCTGTGTGCAGGTGGACCAGGCGTATATGGATGACAGGGGCGGATTTCATCTGGAGGATGCCGGCCTGGCTGTTTATTCGCATGGGGAATATTACGGCCTTGGGAAAATGCTGGGTACCTTTGGCTATTCTGTCAGGAAACCGCAGAAGAAAAAACCACGAAGAAGGCCTCAAAAAAAATAAAATAAAAATGATATTTGTGGTTGACAATTCTGAACGGGTCTGATAACATAATCATCGTTGTGAGCGACAAAAAACGCAGACAACATTCATATAGCAGATGCAGGAATGGCGGAATTGGCAGACGCGCAGGCTTCAGGTGCCTGTGGTAGCAATACTGTGCGGGTTCAAGTCCCGCTTCCTGCACTTTCTTTTTGCCCGGAAACAGATACAGGAAAGAAGAGGCCGGTTACTACGTTGAAGCCAGTTACATCCTTTACAGCAAGATAGAGATTCAAGCCACAGGAGCACTTGTTCGTGTTCCCGTGGCTTTTCTTTTTATTTTCAGAACAAAGCTCTTTCATCCTGTGATATAATCGTTTTGCAATTATGCGCGAGCAGAAAGACAACAGGCCATTACCGGATTGCAGGTACTGTTATCCATTATTACAGATACAGGCATTACAGACATATCGGCACAGATATCCATGTTTGAACAAGGAGCACGCGAATGAAAGCTTATTTGATTCTAGAAGATGGACATGTATTCACAGGAAAAAGCATAGGTTCCAGAAAGACTGTCATCAGCGAGATCGTCTTCAACACATCCATGACCGGCTATGAGGAGGTCCTGACAGATCCGTCCTATTCAGGGCAGGCTGTCTGCATGACCTATCCGCTGATCGGCAATTATGGAATCTGCTACAAGGACCAGGAGTCTCTCAGACCTTATATGGACGGCTTTATTGTACATGAGCTGTCGAGGGTTCCCAGTAACTTCCGTTCGGAGGATACCATTCAAGTATTCCTGAAACGCTATGATGTGCCTGGCATTGAGGGAATCGATACACGTGCGCTTACAAGGATTCTCCGCGAATCCGGAACCATGAATGGTATGATTACCACGGACAGCAATTTTGTCCTGGATGAGGTGCTTCCGGAAATCCGGGCATACAGGACGGGTAACGAGGTGGAAAAGGTCACCTGCACAGAAAAGGAGTTCTGGCCGGCTACGGATACAACGGTAGGCGGAGTGACAAGTCCTGCATACAG